>NZ_JAGEKJ010000020.1:0-34738 GCF_049887835.1 Gluconobacter sp. NFX36
AAAGCCAATGTCCAACGCTCTGCGAAAGACGCAGCGCTAAAATCAGAGACAAGAACCATCAATCAACACGAAATAACCCTGAAATCAGGATCCAATGGCCCCGATCAAAGGTTCTTCGATCCCTCCAAGTGGCCAATGGCTTGCCCAAAATCGTCTTTGCAAATCCCGAGACGGTTCAGATTGGATTCTAAAGGTTATTAAATTATCCGGGCTAATTTGGAAGTATAGTTAATTTATTTATCTTTTTATGTTTATAAATCAAGATTTTCGTCATCCTCATAGAATACGTGTAATATTTTCGGGTAATTTTTTACAAAAATTACAGTGAATTTTATCTTAATATCATTTAATTCAATGATACCATCAATCGAATCTACCTTTTCATACTTCCATATACTTGACCAGATATCTTCAAATTTTTAAAATCTTCAACACAGGCATGAAATAGTAAAACCTTATAATTAAAAATTTATATCTTCCTTAACATTTCCACCTTATTTTGAATATATTTATCCTTCATAAGTACTTTTGCCCCACTTATTTGATATAAATAGGCATGTTGCCGTTTTTATCTGATAATATTAGATAGCTTTTTGAACGGGAACTTTGCGAAATTCACCATTCTAGTTTTGAATATCTTTTTGTCGTTTCTCCCGGAGTAAGCTTCTTTCGGAAGTTTTAAATCGTCTTCTATCGACAGAATAACTGATTGTAATCCATCCCGATAAAGATGGTATTTAAGATAAAACTCACATTCCTTTTCGGAAAATTCTCTTTCTAAATCTCCTAAAAATTCTTCATTGAAAGGGGGGGGATCAAAACCTTCTTTGAGAGCTTTTTCATGGCGTGCTAAATCACCTTTAGACATTTTAAGATATTCTTCATAGGTCGAGATGTCTTCGCGCAAAGCAATTAAGTCGCCTTCGCGGGTGTGGCATCTATCTATGAAAGAGTCAGCTTTAACATCGAAAGCAATAATCACCTTTTTGGTGGTTCTTTTGATATTGTGCAAGAAATCTATGTCAGGAAGAAATCTATCGCTTTCAAGAACGGGTGCTCTGATATTTACAAAGCTTTCATATGCACGAAAACGACTATTAAATAGTTCGATGTTAAATCTATTTGTCTCAATCTGCCTTTGTAATTCTGCCTGCCTTTGAAGGTGTCTTGTATTTAGGAAGCTTCTGTAGGCGGCAACAGTGCCGCCTACAGCGGTCACAAACGTAACCAAGACGTGGTTAGCTCCAATGAACTGATTCCCAGCGTGGATAGTAGAAATTATAATACCCTCACCAGCCCCAAATATGTTTTCAAGTGCCGCCATCTTTCATTCCTTCATGCTTGTTGTTGTCACGTCTTGATGATCTTTTTGCATTCATATTGAAGATGGTGGCAATCCTTGGGGCGGATCGATATTCAGGGATTCCCTTTGGTGGGGATGTGAACCGTCACGGGATTGGCGAAGACGTCTGCTTCTTGCAATATTTTTACACGAACCGGACAGACCGAATTCCCCCCCCCTCAAGTCAGTCACAGCGCTTGATTGGTCAGAACCCCATCGCCTCTCTCTGAGCCTGCCGATTCACGACCCCTCTCCCCTGGAACGCAGTACGGCGCCTGAGATCCCGTCCCCAGCCGTCCCGCCGCGCCTGGAGCGGGATCTCGTCGATGAAGCAGCTCGGGTTGGCCTGCTCGCCCCGACGGAACTCGCACCAGGACACACTGACGCGCTGGCGGCCGCGCGTCAGTGCGACATAGGCCAGTCGGCGTTCTTCAGCCGGGTCACTGTTCGTGCGCGATGGAAACAGCGTGTCTTCCCAACCGATCAGAAACACATGCCCGAACTCCAACCCTTTCGAGCCATGGATCGTCATCAGCTTCACCCGGCCGACACTGTCATCGTCCCGGCTCTCGGAGCCGAGGGCCGCATGGTCGAACAGCTCTTCTACCGAGCTGAACTCGTTGGCGAGCGACAGAAGCTCGTGCAGATTTTCCAGCGCCGTGCGTCCGTCCTCCCCGGCCGCTTGATGCATCGCGAGATATCCGCTCTCTTCGACCAGAGCCCTCAGACGTTCACCCAGACTTGGTTCGTCGCTACGGGCTCCTTTCAGAATGACGTCCAGGAAGCCGCGCAGCTTGTCAGCAGCCTTTCCGGTGCGTCCCTGCACCGTGCGCTCGGCTGCATCATAAAGCGAGATTGCCTCCTCGTCCGCGACCTGCTCGAATTTTGCCATGGCTCTGGCCCCGATCCCCCGGGCAGGCTGATTGACGATCCGCCGAAAGGCTTCGTCTGACTGCCGCTCATACGGAAAACACGTCAGACGCAGGAAGGCCAGCGCATCCTTCACCACCGCGCGCTGCCAGAAAGCGGTATCATTGACCAGCTCATACGGGATCTTCGCACGCAGCAGAGACTCTTCCAGCAACCGGGAGAGATGGTTGAACCGATACAGCACCGCCATGTCCTCATAAGGCACGCCTTCCAGAGCACGACGTCCGATCTCGGCCGCAATCCCGGAGGCCTCGTCCTGACTGCCGGTGTGCCGCAGAATATCCACTGGCTCCCCATCTCCGGCTGCGGTATAAAGCGTCTTCTCCAGACGGCTCGTGTCATGAGAGATGACGGCATTGGCTGCTGACAGAATATGACCGGTCGAGCGGAAATTCTGCTCCAGGGCAATCAGGCGTCCGGTCGGAAACTCCTTGAGAAAGCTTCGGATAATCCGGACGTTGGCCCCACGCCAGCCGTAAATTGACTGCGCATCGTCGCCGACAACGAAGAGCTCGTTGTGGTCTTTGGACAGGCATTTCAGCCAGAGAAACTGGAGCCGGTTCACGTCCTGGAACTCATCGGCCAGCACGCAATCAAACCGGTCCGCCCAGTCGCGCCTGTAGCGTTCGTCGCGCAGCATGGTCACGGTGGGCCACAGCAGAAGATCTGCGAAATCCGCCCGATTGCTTTCGCGCAGCATCGCCTGATACGCTGGATAGAGCACGGCTGCATCCCGCCAGACCATGATGTCATCGCCCTCAGTGATGGCATCCGTCGCAATCCGTCCCTCGACCCAGGTGACGGCGTCCGGGGGAAGCACCATGTTTTCCTTGAGCATGGCAATGCGCGAGCTGACGGACTTCACACGCTTGCGGAATGTCTCTCCATCGTCAGCATTCATGACGCCTGCTTCAATCGCCTTTTCCAGAAGGCGGCGCACGATCTTGGTACTGTCTTCGCTGTCACAGACGTCGAAGCCCGGACGCAGCCCGGCAATATCAGGATCGGTGCGCAGCTGGCGGCGCCCGTGCGCATGGAAGGTCCCCACCCAGTACGGCGCCTGAGCGATATTTAGGGCCGCCGCAATGCGGGTCTTCATCTCCCCGGCCGCCTTGTTGGTGAACGTCACGGCCAGAATGCGATCCGGGGCCATGCGACGCTTGACGACACGATCGACGATCCCAGCCACCAGCGTCTTGGTCTTGCCAGTCCCGGCACCCGCGAGAACAACGACGGGCCCCGTCTGACGTGCGGCCTCTGCCTGGGAGGAAGTCAGGCCGGAGAGATGCTTATCCACGACCACGTCCCTGCTCCCGGGTGCCATGAAGAACTTCGCACCGGCTCGCACGGCGGCCATCGAGGCTCAGGATCATGTCCGGCTCCACCATCAGATCAAACTCACGCCCGAAGTCCCACGTCCCGTCTGCCAGAGCCGTTCCCCCGACGATGAGGCCGCGCAACACATCGCCACCGAATACGACCTCGGCGTAGGTCTGCGGGAAGGGCGGCTGATTGTGCAGCAGGGCCCAGGTATGCCAGACGCGGGTTGTTTCGGCGTCGGCATGCCAGGCGGCGGTCAGTTCTGCGACATGTCCCAGGAGTGTTACGGCATCCGGACGGTCAGGATGACGCGTGCTTCCGGGTACGGTGCCGATCAGAACAAGCTGCTGCTCCCCCGCCTGGCAGGTCAGGAACCCACTGCTTCCGGTCGGAGACTGAACAAACAGGACGATGCGTCCGGAGAGATCCCAGCCTGCTGCACTCCAGCGTCCGCCAACAACGAGACCCTGGCTCCGTTCCCCCTCAGGACCGTATTCCACCAGAGCCCAGGGAATGCGACATCCGAGGTCTGGCATCAGGCGCAGATAATGGTCCGCGTCCGGGTGCGCCAGAAAAGCCGCTCTCAGGGCGTCATTTTTTTCGTGGCCGGGAAACAGAGCCTCCATTTCCCGTCGTGCCTTGTCATTCGTCATCAGTCTCTCCTCAGGCAGCGCGGGCGGCGGCCACAACAGTCTTCAGGGCGTCGTTGAAATCTTTGCAGCCCCCGTGGGGAATACGGCGGATCACACGGACACCGGCTTCACGGCCCAGCTCTGCAAGGCGCGCGGCGTAGCGATTGCCGGCGTCATCATTATCGGTTGCGGCCACCAGAACGGCTGCCGGATCTTTTGCCATCTCAGTCAGTTCGGCCGTGAGGGCTTCGACCGTCTCCGGTCCCATGCCACCTGCGGTCGAGCAGTACAGGGTTTCGCGCGTGCGCTCACTGTCGAGGGCAGCATAGGACAGGGCATCAATGGCGGATTCACTCACCACCAGACGGCGGACCGTGCGCGCGAGGCCGGGCTGAAACCGGAACAGCGTTTTGACCGTACCCGACAGACACATGCCCTTGGTGTCCGGACCGCGCAGTTCCGCACCACAGATGGTCCCCTTGGCATCCCGGTGGCAGAACCAGGCGGCGTGATAGCCGTCCCGGATGCAGCCGGTCATGATGGCCCGACGCAGAACCCACTCCGGAAGGCCGCGCTCCTCTGTAAGGTACGCCCACACCTTTGTGCCGGATGTCAGTTCCTTCTTGCCATGCCAGCGCTCAGCCGGGGCAGCATCTGGCGTTTTGGCCTGACGCTCACGGACATATTCTGCCCCCTTTGGCGCAATGCCCACCAGCTGACCCAGCGCAGTGCAGGCCTCATGGAACTTCAGACCGGGTGTCAGGCGCTGGATCAGGGAGAACACATCCCCCTTTTCGTCCGATCCCGTGTCCCACCAGCCGCGGCCCTCATGGTTGACGATAATCGTCTCACCCTTGCCCGCCCGGTACTTCAGAGCGTTGCGCGTGCTTTCGGGCTTGTCGAGAAGATAGCCATGGCGCTCAAGCAGCAGAGCACAGGAGACACCTTTGACGATATCGGTCCGGTCGTTGTCAGACAGTCTGAACGGCTCAAAGCGTGCCATGATCGTCATCCTTTTCGTTTCGGGACGGCGCAACGGTCAGAACCGGCCTCAACGCCCCTGTGATCTGGGTTTAATTTAGGAAAGATCCGCAAATATTGCAAGTGGAAACGGCGGTTTTCTGCGGGTTTATCGGGTTTTATTTGCCGTTACTTTGCTATATACAAGCATCATCGACACAAACTTAACGAATACTTAAGCAAGCCTTTCGTTCGACCCGTGCCGGAGGCAAAAGGGGCGAAAGCAAGCGCAGCGACGCCTTTCGTCCCGACACTTTCAGGTCCGTCACAAACGCAGCGCAGGACAGGATGCCTTCTCAGGGGACCCGGCTGCACGGAGCAACCGAAGGGCGCGGAGGAAGCTGGGGTGGAAGGTCGTCTTGTCCGGAGTGAGGCTTGTGGCACTCCAGACCTTTCCCGTCAGGAGCCCCCAAGCCGTCAGGCACAGTTCCGATCCGTGAAGGGACTGGGCATCACGCTCATCTGCTGTGCGCTCCGCACCCGCTCGGGAAGATGGGCTGATCCCTCGAGCTCGCGGGCAATGGCATCAACCTGAGCCTTCAACGCCTGAATATCCTGCAGGCCGATGCGGTCCCTGCGGATTTCAAGGCGCCCGTACACGGCTATGCGTTCCGCCCCGTTCTCGATCGTCAGACCATCAATCTGAACGCTTTCGCCGGCGTCCAGAAAAGGAATGAAGCTCATGGCATGATCTTCAGCACAGGACTGCCAACGGCAGGTCGGATGCGAACAGTATAAGGACTTTTCAGAGGATGAGGCAGCGTCATGGCAGTCTGACGGATTTCATCGGGAAGAAAGGGGAACGGATCCACACCCGTTGCCTGGGTCAACGCGCCGATGCTGATGATCGTACAGGTCGGCTGGCTGCTGTTTTGGCAGTAATACGCGCCCGCTCCGTCTTCGGCAGGATCGTAAATAGCCTTCCAGGTCGCCGACGGAACAAAAACCCGATGCGATCCGATGGTCTTAACCGACGCTCCGAACGCCGGACCAGTCACGACGTAAAGCTCGCCTTCGCGCTGTGCGAGACGACGCACCGCCATTTCCACACCCGTCCAGATGCCTTCATTCAGCTCCGGGGTCTGAGGGACGACATTGGACAGAGCAAAACTCTGCTCCTGAGCCCTCAGGCTGGGTTCATCACCCGAGCACACCATATGTCCGCGGTCATAATCCGACGCGTGGTAATCGCTCAGCTCGGCCCGGTCCTCGAAAGACAGACGGGGATCGGCATGAAAGAACCGGACGATCCGGCCGATCTGCATGCTGCGCTCCAGACCTTCCTCGGTGAGGTGCTCTGCCGTCCACAGGGGGCCATGACTGATGCCAGAATGCAGGACAGCAAAGGCGTCATTGCACAACAGCACGGTCTGCTGTCCAAGCGCTGCGTTAGTCAGGACCGGGAGTTGACCATCTCCGCCAAAAGCGGAGCACTCTGCAGCAGCCGCGTGGGGTATGCCTGCCCATAGCAGGCTTGCCAGGGTCAGCCCTGTCATCGGAAGTCGCATGGCCCATCCTTTTCTTCCCGGAGGCATCTGTCTCACGTCGCAGGATCGCACGGTCTGTTGTGAGTGCAGGTTCGCGGCTGTCAATGGGAGACACTCAGAAGCGTGCGCTGCGCCGAGCGGTGGGCGGTGCTGGCATCGCGTCGCAATGCAGCCCGTAGCGCCGCTCCAAAACGGACGTCATTCGCGTCGTCAGCCAGAAGATCCGCTTCCGCGTAAAAGCGTCTTGCGCGCCCGATGGTCTGGCCCGCCGAGACGGCCCGGTGGAAAACGGGCGCTTCAAGAGCGGGAATAACACTGGACGTTGGGGTGAGCGTGTGGATCTGCACGATGCGTTTCCTTTCTTATGTTTATTGACCGGATGCGGGCCGCGCTGCGGCCCTGATATCCGTGGAGGAAGAAGAGAAGCTGGGAGCCTGGTCTCAGTCCCCGGTCCGAGGCAGGGGCGCGCGCTTCACGGCCATGCCACCGCTCGCAAAACAGAGCATTCCCTTGTGCCGGTAATGGTTGCGGCGCACTTTGCGGTACACGCCTGACAACTCCGCACCGGCCATGCAAAACGTCTCGTCAATCTGAAGATCTGCAAAGAGAACCGTATCCGGCCCAAAGACCTCTGCCTTTTTACGGGCTGCTGTCAGATCTGTTTTCCTGCGCTTGGACATGCTCTGCCTCTCTCGGTTTATTTCGTTCCCGATCGGCAGCCTCCTGGGGCGGGCGGCGTGGCAAGGGCGGCGCTGTGCGCCGGGAGCGGAGCGACGCACCCTTGCTGCGACGCCTGCCCCAGGAGAGCCCCCTTCCCTCCCTCCTCTTTCTCCTTCCCGCGCGTCTCTTTTCAGTCCCCAAGAGGTTTTCGCGAGGGCCTAATAAGACAGGTATCTAATTGTTTTTGTTGACTTTTATTTGTGGCTCGCTTTACGCTTACGCCACAACGACAGGAGGACGCCGATGAGCGCACAGACAGATCAGACCGCCACGGTGATCCGCTTTCCCCAGGAGCGGCGTCTCGCGCCAACCCTGGACACGCTCACCGATGCAATCCTGCCCGAGACGCAGCTGCGCGCGCTTGCAGAAATCCGCGGCGTGACACCACCCCGACAGGTTGAGCGCCTCCGCGCGTTCGGACGTGAGAGAGCGCGACAGATCTTCGGAGCCACGCCGTTGCCCGACACGCGGGAGGGGCGTCAGCACATGGCGTCTGACTGGCTGACCCTTCTGGTCAGTCGGGCCCTGGCCCGGGTTGCCGACGCACGGTCTCTCACCGAACAGGCGGAGCGCCGCGAGATCGAAGATCCGCAACGCGACGGCATCTATGACGATCTTGAACAGGCACTGCGCGCCGAGATCGTCGCCTGGGAGACGGCCCAGAATATTCTGGGCGGATGGGAGGTCGTCCAGGCATTGATTGACGATCCGGACTCCTGCGCCGTCACGGACAGCGCAGCGTGTCAGAGCAGACCCATCTGAACAGGCTGCTGCCGGGACAGAGGTGCAGATAGCGCCGGAGCCAGTGAAATGCGGCCTGCATGATCGGCCGGCACGCCGTGACGGTCGAGCAGTCTGCGCAACAGCGCCTGCTCGCCCCGGAGCGTTTCCTGCCGCAGTTCGGCGCGATAAAGGTCAAGCACCTGATGCTCGACCAGAAGTGCCGCGATCCGGCTTTCCACGTCTGACCAGGTCCAGGCGGGATCGCCGATCCCGCCGCGCACGATGATCTGATCGAGGAAGGCGAGACGCCCCTGCGTCGAGCAGAAATACCGGCCCGCAAAGCCGTCCCGGTTAAAGCAGGCGATAAACCCCCACATCTGGCTGACGCGCTGGTACAGCGCCTTGCTGAACCCCTCCTCCGGCAATCCTTTCGCAACAAAGGCGAGGATTGCATTGGCCAGTTTCGCCTTGTCCTGCGGTGAGCTCCACTGTGTGGCCGTCAGGACCTTGGCCTCAATGCGGACGCGCCGCAGGTGTGGCAACAGCAGACTCATGCGTAGGCTTCCTGCGCGAGCGCGGACAGAGCCTCCGCGACAGCGCCGGCCAGATCGGGCCGCCGCGCGATCAGCCAGCCCGTCAGCGCGGTGCGATCCGCCGCGTCGACAAGGGAGACGACGCGGTCAACGTCGCAGCGCCGCAGCTGCTCCACGCTGTCAGCGGCCACGGCAACGGCCGAGGCCCAGATCTGATCGCGGGACACCGGCCCCGGAGACACCGTGTCAGGCGTAGCATCGGACATGTTTCTTCTCCTGAAAGATTTCAAGGACGGCCGGTCAGGCCAGAAATTCGAGGGTTTCCGGAGTGATGTTCATGCGCAGTGTGTCGCCTGACGCCTGCCTGAGGGCCTGCCGCACAAGCGTTGCCTCCAGGAACTCACATCCGTCATCCCCGCCAAAAGCCTGGCGCTTCACGTCATAAGCCTTGCCGGCGTTCTGTGCCGGGTCCGCTTCGCGCGCATACGCGCACAGATTGGGCTTCTGACCGTCATCGGACGGCAGAAGGGGAAGCCCGTTCGACATCATGTAGATCCCGTGATCTCCAACCAGCCACAGACCCGCAGGGATCTTTGCAGGATCGACGTCGTCCTGACGGCCCCATTCGCGCGCGCCGTGCCCGGGCTTGCGCAGGCTCTTGTCAAAGAGCTGCGTCAGCGTGGCACGGCGTTCGGACGCGGCCTCGGCATGGGCAAGAAGGCGCTCGATCAGCGCGCGGTCAAAGGTGACGATCATGGGATAATTTCCTCGGATCAGAAATGAAAAAACCCCGCTCGGTGGCGGGGCGTGGGGCGTTCGGAGACGTGGAGGCTTCAGCCCCGACCATGGGCGGTGTGGGACGCGGAGGCGAGATAGTGATGGGGCACCGGGCCAGCCAGAAAGCTCGGCAGGCACGTAAAGGCGAAGACCAGGGCGAGAAAACCGAAGAACCCACCGGCCAGTCCGGCAACGTCCTTGATGTCCTGAAGGGTCTGTTGGGAAATCTGCATGAAAGGTCACTCCTGTTGCCGTCATCTCTTTTCTCTGATGACCTCTCCGGCACAGGCACAGGATGGCTGTGATGGCACAGGCGCCGCGCAGCGGCGGGATCTCCACGACCCGGAGCCCGTCAGGGCGAGGACGCGTGGAGACCCACCCTTTGCCAGCGCAGACAGCCTGTGCTGCCCCTCTCTCCTTCTGCGTCTTTCCCTCTCTCTTCTTCCTGCTCTCCCTCCACCCGGCTCACGCGGGTGACGATACGCGGTTCAGATGTGTCCATTTTGGCGCGCGGATTTCTCCTGCCCGGCCTCATCCACCAGCTGATAGGCCGTCAGGGTCATGTGGCCAGTCCAGCGATGCCTCAGGACGATCATGGGAACACCCTCGACCGTGCCATGCTCCCCGCGGCGACTGGCCTCGGCGATCTGGGCGCGCGTGACGCGCGGCGGCTGCGTCCGGGTTCGGAAATCCGTCTCGGCCGCCTGTCGATCCGAATAGGGGCCGTGCCAGAGCTGGGCGGCTTCTTTCGGCCAGAACGACGTCACGCGCAGATAGACGCGCCCATCCGGTGCAACGCCAAGATGGACCCTGCGACGATCCAGAAGACAGGTCTCGATCTGGAGAAGGCTTTCATCGACCATGGAAAACTCGCTCGTCTTTTGAACTGTTGGATCTGGCAGGGGAGACATCATCCGCTCCCCTGCATTGGCCTCAGGCCGCCAGCTGATCCGCTGGCGAAGCTGCGATCAGGACGGCGGCGGCCAGGGCAGGATGCTGGTGGGCGCGATAGCGCGACACCAGAGTGTCCCGGGTCTCGTTGCCCAAAACAGCCGCAGGCGCGCCTGCGGTTTCGAGACAGGCTGCAACGTCCGCGGACCATCCCTTGAACCCGAGATGGCCGTCGTCAGACAGGCGTTCGGCCTCGGTGAGCGAGACCTCGCGCGGCTCTGCACCGTCCATGCGGAATGGCGTGTAGCGTGTTCCCCATGAGGCCACACCTGGCGTGCCCTCGTGGGGTACCGGGTCTGCAATCGTGGTCTCGAGCCATTCGGAGGTGCCAAGCGCCTCTGAATTATAAGCCGCGTCGAAGCCGCGCGGCTTGCGGCTGCCACGATTGACCGTAACCATGATTTTGAATGACCGACCAGGATGCTGAAGCGCGGTGTCGCGGCCGAAACTCAGAATGAGCGGCTTGAGGCCATCCACCGACTTCGCCTCGACAACGCGCCGCTCTCCCAGATGGGACATGAGCGCCATCGTGGTGCTGGTGAAGTAGCCCTCACGCTTTGCGGTGGCGGGCGTAGCACTGAGCGTAAAGAAAGCCATGTCGATCTCCAGATATGACAAAGGCCGCCTCGCGGCGGCCTGAAGAACTGTGAAGGGGTAAGGTAGGGTCAGAAGACGTATTCGGCGCTGCCAAAGACGTCCTGCCAGGGGCTCCGGCTTTTCGAGTGGCAATCCGACGCCGCATCATAGAACCCCGATCTGAACCGCTTTCTGATGTCGTCAACAGTCTTCTGTGCCGCATCGTCCAGCGGGGCATCGCAGCCGATCAAGACGGACCCGTAGGAGGATTTGCGCACCCGGAATTTGTGTTTTGGCAGGGCGGCTTTCAGCAGACGGCGGATGTTCTTTCCTGCCAGCACGCCGCTCTGGTCCGATCCCTGCTCCAGATGGGCGTATTCAGGAGCGGTGCGCAGACGCTCGATTTCGGCCGCATGCGCCGCCTCAGCCTGATCTTTCTGTGCCTGCTTTTCAGCACGGCACGCTTCGGCATGAGCGTGCAGCTGCGCAATTTCCTCAGGGCTGGCCTTGGGCTCGTCGTGGAAGATCGTCCACTGCACACCATGCAGAATGCTCTCGGGCAGCTTCTTGCTGACACTCCCGCAGGCAAAGACGATATCAAAGCTGGCATTGCCTCCCGCGGCGATGAAGCCGCCAGCAAGGCGTCTGATTGTCTCAGGACGAGGCGTGCCATGGACCGCAGACACGACGCCCCGGCCTCTGTTGTACAGGATGGTGCTGACGCGGGTGCCTACGGTGACAGTCGGGTGTTCGGACATGCTGATCTCCTTCTCTTCATGTCTCTTCAACTGTCCTCTCCGGGGTCAGGGCCTGACTGGCGGGGCAAGGGCGGCGCGTCAGCGGCGGTCCCGCAGGCGTCAGCCGAGGACACCACCCCTTGCGGCGACAGACAGGCTCTGGCACCCCGCCCTTCTCTCATCTTTCTGTCTCTTTTCTCGTCTTTTTTCCTTGCGCGGGCTGTCCTGCCCTGTGGATCAAGGCTGCGTCTCACCGCATGAAAAAGGGCGGAGCCATGCTGACTCCGCCCTTGAAAATCGCAACCGGTTCGTCCAAGTTCAGAGGTGAGCCGTGAGGGGCTTCGCAAAAACACCTCACGGCCCGGTTTACCTTAAGTGATTTACTCGGAGAGGCTCTTCAGTGCGGTGGCAACCGCCTGAAGGGTCTTCTTCGTTTTACGAAGGATCTTCGTAAACCACTTACGGTCCACCACGATCACGAAGATCATGGCTTCCCCTTTCACTCTGACGACTGTGGGCAAGCGACCCCCGACCCACATCCGGTTACGATTTTCGGGGGCCGCGACGTCTGAACCGTAACCTGAACAGACGTTTCGTCGCGCGGACTCATCAGGCGACCCCAATCTCCTGTTGTGCCAGATCAGGCGCTACGCGCAAGTCTGGCCCGGACCGTGGCCGCAATCGCGTTGCCTCAGACCCGAAGGATCTCCAGCCGCCCTCCCATGGCAGCCTGCATGGCCACCAGTTCCTGCGGCACCACGAGGTCCGGGGCTTCTGTCGGCTCATCCTCCGTGACGTGCGGATCGCCAGCGTCTTCTCCGCCCTCGTCCATCACGTCTTCCAGATCCTCCGGATCAGCGCACTCCAGACCGTCTTCATCCCCGTCTTCCAGTTCATCTTTCAGGCCGACCCATTTGGCGCGGCGGGCCTGCTGCTCCCGCACTTCCTCTGTCCAAGCACCAATCGCCTGCGCAAAACCGGCGGCCTCCGGGACCCAGTGTCCGTCTCCAACGGCGTTCAGCAGGGCAGCGCGCATCTCCTTGCCCGTGTTGAGTGGCGCAAGACCATGCGCCTGAACAGCCTTGGTGATGCCGGGCTTGCTATAAGTCTTCAGGAAGTCCTCTTCGGCCATGCTCGGCATGTGGGTATCCGCGTTGAAGAGACAGCCCAGCAGTTCGGCTGCCATGCCGGAGCCGGAGTGCATACTGACCTCGCAGTTCATGAAGCCCGCGAGGCTTTCCAGCGCGTGCCGACGGATCAGCGCTTCATCACGCACCAGTTCGCCTTCCGGAAACAGCACTTCCATGGCAGTCTTCACCGCGTTCTCATAAGGCGACCGGCCTGAAGAGCCGTAAATATGGACGTTGTTCGCATTCAGCGCGAGCAGCAGTCCGGCCACCAGATCCCACGGATCCGCGTCTTCGCTTTTCGCCGTCAGCGCCTTCTTCAGCGCGAGGGTCCGTACAGAGCCGATCATCTTCAGACCCGTACCTGAGATGTCAGCGCGCTCCTTCTTTGGGGGTGGCGTCTGCTCCACCACCCGCGGCTCGGAGCGAAGTGTTTCTTCACCTGTGTAGCGGAACGTCCGCTCTTCGATCTTCAACGTGTTCGGATTGAGCCAGTAGCCGGCGACATCGGTGTCCTGCTCGCCCATCCATCGCGTGACGAAGTTGTAGCCTTCTGGTCGAAGCGGAGACCCATACTCGCCTGTCTCGAGCGCGAGCGTTCCTTCGGGGCGATGCTCGGCGATCCAGTCTTCCTGCGCCGCCCGAAACGCCGAGGCATCCGTGACGTAGCGATTGTCCTCATCGCCCTGCCCGAACAGATCTTCGGTCCAGACGATGCCATGCTTTTGCGCCAGCGCATCGTCAAACCGGGCATCACGCGCATACCACTCGTCCTGCTGCAGGTGCCAGGTAAAGTCGCGCCAGTTCACGGTATCATCCGGATCTTCGGCGTTGAGACGATACCCGGCCGGGTCCTCTCCCTCCTCCACGCTTTCGGCGAACATTTCTGCCCAGGCGGCGGCCTGATCCTCCAGCGACGACAGGGCGAGGATCCGACGCTCTCTCAGGTCCGGGCCGCGGCCAATTTCGATGGCATGCAGGATTGGCGAATGCAGCTTCGCGAGCAGGGTCAGCCCCTTGAGGTAAGCTGGTGTCACCATGAGGGCGACGCAAAGCTGCTGGTCGGTATAGCCAAGCTCTTCGCGCATCCGGGTTACGGCACGCCACTGGTCCGGCTCGGTCATGCCCTCGCGGATCATGTTTTCACTGGCCGCCGCCAGATCCTCCAGACCATTGTCGATCTTTGTGACATGGACCTGAATTTCTGTCAGACCGGCATAGATCGCCGCTTCCGTCCTTCGGTGGCCCGCGATGATCATCAGGCTGCCGTCCCCCAGCTCACGCACGCGCGGCGGATGGACAAGCCCGACTGCGCGGATATTCAGCGCCAGCTGACGAATGCTCGCCTGACCGGGCTTCGTCTGACGGGGATTGTTCGGGTTCGCGATCAGGGTGTTGGGATCGACAAGGCGCAGTTCGTCCATGATGGGCTCCAGTGATGTCGTAAGGGTGTCGTGGTGGGAAATCAGGCGATCAGGCTGTGCGCGAGGTGGGAGACCACACGCTCGATGTGCTCGACCTCCAGCTGTCGCGTTGCCAGCGTCAGCGTGGCCGTGCCGTAAGACCCGTCTTCGTCGGTGTCGTAATCGGCCTGCACGCGCCGGATAACAGTTTCGACGCAGTGCCAGACCACAAGGTCAAAGCTGTTCGGAAACAGAGGGGCAATCGTCTGGTCAGGTCCAAGCGCTGCAACGGCCTTCTCCAGGGACAGGTCTTCGAACAGATCCGGGCTGTCGTCCGCCGTCACATGAAGTGTTGTCCACCAGCCTTCTTTGGCTTCGTACTCAACTTTGACCGTCTTCACGCCATGCGTCCGCATCGCCTCAAAGATCAGCGCCAGATTTGCTCTGAGCGCCACTTCGGCCGCGGGTTGTCCTGCCGGGTCTGACACGCCGCTCTCCTTTTTTCTGTTGTGATGTTCTCGGCGCGGGCACAGGGCGTGGCTTCGCGCAAGGCCGCGCGTCAGCGCGCCCGGCCTGAGCCTTGCGCGGAGCCGCGACCTGTGGCGGCTCCCTCTCTCATTTTTCGTTTCTTTTCCCGTCGCCTTCTCTCTGTCCTGAGACAGGCACGGCGGTGGCGGTTCAGTCGTAAAAAGGCAGCGTCTCGTCGATCGAGCCGTCTCGATCGAAGTGGATGTAGTGACAGTCCTGCTCCCGGGCCTGAGCCATCAGGGCGGCCAGTTCCGGAGACACGTCATGAGGGACGTCCTCCGCCTCGGTGGGAACATGAATCATCCAGCCATACGGCCCGCCGAGGCAGCTTCGCCCTGCTGTGCCTCCGCTGCTGAGATAAAGCTCGCACGCGTCGCGCTCTGCAACCGGAAGATGCCCGGTACTGAGATCCAGGTGCCGGCAGACGGGGCCTGCGGACGTCAGAAGGACTTCGCTCATGCCCCGCTCTCCTGCCGGACAATGAACGGTGTCAGACAGGACGCCCCTGTCCAACGATGAAAGGCCAGAATCATCTCGCCATGCTCACGCGTCTTCGAAAGTGTCCCATTCTGACGCTTGCGTCTGACATCCTCGGGCGTCAGTACCGGCAGCGCATGGCGGTCCACGAAATCGGCTTCGGCCTGAGCGGCATCGCGATACGGGCCGTGCCAGTCATTCCGGTTGACGGGATAAGCGTCCACGGTGCGCAGAAGCACCTCACCGCTCGGATACGTGAAAATTTCCACGCGCAGGCCACACAGGACTTTGGAGACGGTGGTCTGGTCCATCTGGCTCATGCCGCGCACTCCACGAATGGGGTCAGACCTTTCATGATGGAGTGGCGCTCGTGACACGGTCCATGAACTGTCGCCCGATTATAGACAGGCGCATCGTCCAGATTGGAATATGCCAGAAAAATGGCTGCATCCTTCGGGTCACGCAGCAGGTTCAGCCAGGACCACACCGGAGTTTCGCCTCTCCTCTCCGGAGCCTTGATCGTCGAGAGCTCGTCCACACGCTTCTGAAGCCACGCGGAAACCGGCCCCTTGCGGAGCGCGAAATGTCCCGTGCAGGTCATGCCCCGATCCAGAAGCGCCTGCGCGCCCACAGCGTCCCGCAACACAGTCCGGCACTTGCGGATATAGGTTTCTGCCTGCGTCTCGCTGGCACCGGAGAAGCGCATCCCGCCACCTTCACAGGATGCGGCATACTGCACCACTTCGCGCATGATCTCCCAGCTCTGTCCCGCGCCAATCAGGGACCAGCTTCTCGCGCGGAGCGACCCACGGCCCTCGTAGACATTATTATCACCACCCAACTCCATCAGCAGATACTGATCGGCATAAAAGCTGCTATCGGCAACATGAGGGCGCAGGGTTTCTGCGGGAAGTCGCACGGCGGCGAGGTCATAGACGATACGATAGGACATGCTCTCTTCCTTTGATGTCTCTTTCAACCTCTCCGCGGATGCAGGGGCGGTCCGGTGCGGCAAGGCCGCGCGTCAGCGCGCCCGGCCTGAGCCTTGCCGCACCGGGCGGGCCATGCCCGCCCCTTCCCCCTCTCCTTATGCTGCCGCTTCTTCTTCCTTTCCTTCTCCCCCATTGTCATTGACGCTCAGGCTTTCCATCGCGGCCAGCGCCTCGGCGGCCTCAGCCTCCCGACGCGCTGTATCCTCGGCCAGATCCGCCTCCAGAGACGCCATCTCTTCTTCCTTCTCCTCCAGGAGTGCGGCCTCGCGGAACGGCATCCCGTCGCGGGCACGGTAGCCGGGCAGCTTGCGCTCCGTCTCGGCAAGCAGCCGCTGCGCATCCGTAAGCTCGCTGTCGAAGCGTAGCAGGGTGTTCTCGATGCGGGTGATAAAGCCAAGCGGGGCGGTGTCATGATCAAAGTCGATCCCGATCATCCGGTCCTCGGCCACGATTGCGATGGTCGCGTCCCATTCCTCTTCACCCATGAAGGTCGAGCTCCAGGTCTCGCACACGAGCTCAAAACCGCCGATCTCGCCGAGTGTCCACCGGCCCTTCGTCTCTGCGCGTTTGGCCGTGCGCGCCTGACCCATCAGCCACCTGCCGGCATCCTGACGTTCGGTCAGCACATCCGACTTGCGCACAAGCTGGAACGCCTCGCCCCGTGTCGTCTGGCGCTTGGCGATATCCGCCCGGATCTTCGGAATAACGGCTTCGGCCACCCTCTGATCGCGCTCGGCCCGCTCGATCGCGCGACGCACGTTGAACTGGTCGTCATAATGGGCGGCCTTGAGACGTCGCAGGCGGGCCAGTTCTGCTTCCAGTCCCGCCTTTTTCATCAGGCGTTCGTCACCTGAAGCCAGCGCCTTGGCCATGGCAAACTGGTTGGCACTCTCGCCGATATCTTCCAGACGGCGGATCGAGCGGTCTCCCGACATGGCCAGACACAGAAAGCGCTGCTTGCGCTCCAGAAGCTGCCAGTTTGTGGCATCCACCGAACCCTTCAGGGCATAGGCGTAAATCTGGATTACGGGGTTCTGGTTGCCCTGGCGTTCGATCCGTCCCTCACGCTGGATGATGTCGGCCACCAGCCAGGGCACATCGAGATGGTGCAGGGCAATCAGACGCTGCTGTGCATTCACGCCCGTACCCATTGTCGCGCTCGAGCCGATCAGGATGCGTTTGCGCCCGGAATTGAGATCCCGAAACAGTCCTTGCTTGGCCGCACTCTTTTTGTAGTGCTGCATGAACGCGATCTCATCGCGCGGCACACCCATCCGCATCAGCTCGTCGCGGATCCACAGATAGGCCGAGAAGCCCCGTTTCTCCAGCGCCGCTTCCGTGCCCAGATCGGAGAAGATCATCTGCACGGCCCCGGACAGGTCATACGGCTTGCCGGTATCGGGATCGGTGTAGCGGTTGTCGCGCGTCTCCTTCCAGATGTTGAAGACCCTCGCGATCATGACGTTCAGCTTGTTGCTGTTGTCATTCGCCTCCCAGGGCCGGACAAAGCGCAGATCAATCGCCGCGTGACGCGCATCGTTGATCACGGACAGGATGATATCCTCACCCTTCTGCGGCTTGCCCTTGCGCTCCTCGATCACCTTGATCCGCGCTTCCAGCTCCTTCTGGTAATCGCGGAAGGCCGGTCCGCTATCAGCGACGATGATCTGGCGACTGCCCGTGGCGATTTCAGGCAGCTTTACGTACTGGCGCAGATCGTCCTGCTGCACCACGTCCGCGAAATGCCGGTACATGGCCATCAGATCGGCCACGTTCACGAACTCCGCAAACCGCGTCACAGGCTTGTACAGCCCGCTCGGCTGAAGCTCGAGTTCGGTGCGGGTCTCCCCGAAATTGGCGGCCCAGGCGTCGAACTCGTGCAGACCGCGCTCGATCAGGGCATCGATCTGCTGGAAGCGCTGCACATTGTACATCTCGCCCAGAGTGTTCGTAATCGGCGATCCCGAGGCCATGACCAGCTCGCGACCGGGATTGATACGGCTGAGATAGCGGGCCTTGACGTACAGGTCCCAGGCCCGCCCACTGCCGTTAGGATCGACCCCCTTGAGGCTGGACTGGTTCGTGCCGAAGCTCAGTTTCCGGAACTGCTGCGCCTCATCCACAAGGATCTGGTCGATCCCGATCTCGCCAAGATGCACCAGATCGTCCTTGCGGCTGGCCAGCCCGTCCAGCTTCGCTTTCATCCCCTCCTTCATGCGCTCGATGCGTTTGCGCGAGATGCGGTCGTCGGCGTCGATCTCGCACAGCAGGCTCTCGTAAGACGCGATCTGCGCCTCGATCATCGCCTGCTCAAACGCGGTTTTGACCGGGATAAACTTGAAGGCGTCATGCGTGATGATGATCGCATCCCACTGTCCCGTGGCTGCACGGGCGAGGAAGCGCTGACGCTTCGCCTTCACGAAGTTCGTCTCATCCGCGACCAGGATTTTCGCGGTCGGGTAGAGCATCAGGAACTCGCGGGCCATCTGCGCCAGACAGTGTCCCGGCACCACCACCATGGCCTTCGAGATCAGGCCAAGACGGCGCTGCTCCATGATGGCCGCGCACATCGAGAAGGTCTTTCCCGATCCAACCGCGTGGGCCATGTAAGTGTTGCCCGTGGCGATGATGCGCCAGACCACCCGCTTCTGGTGGGCGCGCAGCTGGATCGTGGTGCTGGCCCCCGGCAACTGCAGATGCGCGCCGTCAAAGGCGCGGGGGACGAGGTTGTTGTAGGTGTCGTTATACAGCCGCACCAGACGCTCGGCGCGCTCCGGGTCCTGCCACACCCAGGTCTGGAAGGCTGTCTTGATGGCGGCGAGCTTTTCCTTGGCGGCCTCGGTCTCCTGCGCATTCAGGGTCCGGTGCTCGCCGCTCTCGTCGCGCCAGATGTCCCAGATCTGCGGGATAGCCTGATTGAGCGCATCCTCGATTAGTTCCCCTGCGGGACGCCGTTCGGTGCCCCAGACCTACGTCGCCTCGGCCTTGCCCCGGAACGGTCCCTTGTCCAGGGTCCAGGACGCCACCTCTTTGGTGTGCCACACGCCGGCTTCGACCCCGATCACCTCGGCAATAAAGCCCTCGATGTCGGCGGTCGGGATCCACGGCGCGCCAAGACGGGCGGTAATGTCACTCGGCCGCAGATCCTCGGGCTGGGCCTCTTCCAGCGCGGCCACGGTGCGGGCAAAGCGGGGATCGGTCTCGGCCGCCTTGCGGGCCTCCGCCAGTTTCGTGCGCACCGCGCCTGACAGGGCCTCGTCGGCAGGTACCCATATATCGCGCCCGGGCTGGCTTCGTCCGGCATCGAGATAGATGGCGCTGCCCAGCTCGGCGATAACCTCGTCCTCGGACCGTCCCAGCAGTTCGGCAATGCGCGGGATCTCCACCACGCCCGTCTCGTGCAGGCAGACCGCGAGCGCGTCATGGGCGCTGTGCACCTCCGGCTCCAGCGTCGCCTGGATCACACGCTCGGAGAACAGCGGCCCCTGTGTGCCGATCTGCCGGTCCTCGTCGTACTCCTCGATCGAGCTGACCAGCCAGACGTCCGGATCATCATAGAAGGGCTGGAGGTTCGGACGCCGCTGCGTCGTGCTCTCGTCCCCGGTTTTGGGATCAACACGCGTGCTGGTGATCGTCAGGTTGATCGGGCCGAACTGGCGCACGAACGTCTGGTAGGCGCGCTTGAGGTCCGTCTGGAGCGCACTGTAAGGCAGGTTCTCCACCTGGGCGCGCAGGACCGCACGGGCGGCATCGCGGACGGGAATCAGGCCTTCGATGATGCGTGCGTGCTTCTGGAAGATGCCGTCCTTCTGCTCGCCTTTCTTGACCTTCACCGGCACCGACTGGCCGTCGATGATCTGGTGCAGCTCACCCTTCTCGATCAGGTAGCTGCCTTCCTTGAGGCTCGCCCCCTCCCCTGCCGTGCCGACATCCGCACGGCGGCTTTCGCGCAGCGCCTCGACGTCGAACGTCTGCGGCACCGGGAAACGTGCCAGCGTGGCAAGACGGGAGAGCGCGCTCGGCAAGGCGTCGTCGAGCATCAGCATCGGGGTCGCCGCGCAGGTGTATTCCGGCCCGAACTGCCCGCTCGTCCAGCCGTGCCGACCCAGCACCTGCTGACCGTTCTCTACGAAATAGCGGTTGATGCTGAGCGGTCCCTCCCCCTCGTCCGTATCGGGCAGATCCGCAACCTCCAGCCAGGCGCTCTCGCCCGGGCTGTCCCCGATCTCGCGACGGCGCAGGACCAGCACGTCCACGACCACATCGGTCCCGGCATCATCGCGCATCGCACCTGCGGGCAGACGCACCGCCCCTATCAGGTCGGCCGTTTCGAACAGGTGCTGGCGTGCTGTGGCGTCGCGCTTGTCCATCGTCCAGCGTGACGTCACAAACAGACCCATCGCTCCAGGGCGCAGGCGGGAGACAGAGCGGGCGATGAAGTAGTCATGCAGCGACAGGCCAAGCCGCCCCAGCGCGTCCGTGCCACGTACCGTGCGGTTGCTGAACGGCGGGTTGCCAATCGTGAGGTCGAACTGCTCGGCAATCTTCGCCGTCGTGAAGTCCTCGGCGCGAACCCACTGGTTCGGAAACAGCTTGCGGGCAATGCGGGCCGTCAGAGGGTCGTTCTCGATCGCCGTCCAGGCTGTCTTGGGGGCAAGTTTCTCCGGGATCGCGCCCATGAACAGACCCGTGCCACAGCCCGGCTCCAGCGCACGTCCGCCGCGGAACCCCATCTGCGCCACCAGATCCCACAGCGCATGCACGATCAGTTCCGGCGTGTAATGGGCGTACTGGGTGGCCCGCGCCAGTCCGGCCCGCTCCTGCTGGCTCGTCAGCGTCTCAAGCTGCACCCCGATCTCTTCCCAGCCCTGACGGAAGGCTTCGCCCGGACGGGGGAACAGGCTGTTCGCCAGCTCTCCGGCTCCAAATCCCGTAAACTTCGCCAGCAAAGCCTGTTCGGAGGGCGTTGCATTGCGGCCGTCCGTTTCCAGTTCAGTCAGGAGACGGATGGCAGCGAGATTGTCCCGCGCCCGCGCTTTCCAGCCCTGGGCCAGATCGCGTGTGCCGCACAGGCGAAAGTCGATCTTCGGGGCCACCACAGGAGCGGCAGCGGCCTCTCTCGCGAGGGATGCGGCCTCGTCGAGCGCACGGTCTCCGGGCAGGTCGCCCCAGAACAGGGTATTGCTGCCGCCCCCAAGGGCTGAGGTGTCGAAAAAGCTGAGCTGGGTCTGGCTCATGGGAGAAACTCCGGACAAGCGGCAGCGCCCGGTGCTGCACGAGGCAGACCGGGGGGCCGGAAAACAAACAGGATGGGTTTGGGCGAAAGGCGCTCGGGCCTTGCAGATCAGGTCACAGCGGACCGAAGCGCAGGGAGATCTGCTCGCGCTCACTGGACGACAGACGCGACAGGGCCTCGCGGTGATACGGTGATCCCTGACGGGCCTGACGTGCGACCTGCCACCAGGCATTCTGGTCCGAGCAGGTCACGCCGCGCAGCTGGGTGTCGGCGTGCTCGGGGCCGCAGCCTTCGAGAATGGTCCAGCCCTCGCGATGGGCCTGAACCAGACTGAACTGCTGTGTGGGGGTTGGGCGTGTGAGGGCCATGACGGGCATCGTCTGCTGTCTCCTTTCTGACCCTTTCCGGCGAGCGCGGCGTCGTTCTGGGCGGCAAGGGCGACGCATCAGCGTCGGGACCGCCCGGCCCGCAGCGGCCCGCGAGGACACGGACGGACCCACCCCTTGCGGCACAGGGCGATCCCGTGCTGCCTCCCCTTCTCCCCTCCTTTTCTTTTCTCTCTTTTTCTCTTCTTCTTTTTTCGCCTGCGTGTTCTGCGAACCTGTGCTGTAACAGTCGAAGAAACACGACTTTGTTTCCACGCGATTCAGGGAACTGTTAATCCCTGAGGCAGTAATGATCATAACGACTTGAAGTCATGACCTGTGCACGCCATGTACAGGGCACTTCCACGACCCTGAGGGACATTTATGACTGACCTGACCCATAAACCGGTACTCCCTCATACCGATCTTCTGCCACTCACCGCCGACATCGTGGCGGCTTATCTGTCGCAGAACGAGCTTTCCGCCGACCAGCTCCCTGCGCTGATCCGCAGCGTGCACGACGCCCTCGCAACGCCGGCCACGCCCGAACCTGTCGCAGAAGAGGCCCCGACCCCCGCCGTGAACCCGAAGCGGTCCGTGTTTCCGGACTACATCATCTGTCTGGAAGATGGGAAAAAGCTGAAGATGCTCCGCCGTCATCTCAAGACGGCCTACAACATGACGCCGGAAGAGTACCGGGCCCGGTGGGGCCTGCCGAAGGAGTATCCGATGGTGGCGCCCAGCTACTCGGAGAAGCGGTCATCCCTCGCCCGCGAGATTGGCCTGGGCTCTACGACCCGCGCCTCTGCGCCTCAGGTGTTCGTACCGCAGGAAGAGGAGCTTCCTCCCGTGAAGAAGCTTCCCGAGAAACGTCGCGGCCGTCCGGCCCGCGCCTGAGACTAGAGCGGCCCTTCCCCGGTGCCGAAGGCCCCGGCCGGGAGGATCCAGTCCTCGGTCAGAACCGTCTGCAACGGACGGTCTGACAGGCAGGCGGCGACCAGATCAGGCCGCGACCTGGCTTCCTGATACACCGTCCCCTCGGACGACAGCTGTTCGAGCCCTCTGTCACGTTTGATCGTGCAGCCGAAGTCCTTTTTATAGTTCACCAGCCTCGCAAACCGGTTCGCATCCATCCATTTCAGGGTGGCGAACTGGTCTGCATTGCCGAAAATGCAGAACGCGCAGGACAGGCGTGAAAATCCGACCTGATAGGGAAAGGCGGGCATGACGCGCCAACGCCTGAGAATGTCCCAGACCTCCGCCTCGGACCAGGCATGCACTGGTCGAAAGTGATCGACATGTCGACGGCGTCGGCTCCCGCTTCTCGTGTCAGTCCGATGGGGCTCAAAGGCGGCATAGCGGGCCCGTGCGGGGCTCTCTTCGGCGCGCTCGCCCGTGACCATCAGGGTACGGCGGTTGAGGAACCTGTCCTATCCGCGCAAGGCGCGATCGGCCACATCAACCCTGAGGCTCGCCGAGCACCAGCGCACGGACAGGCTGGCAGAGATCTGGGAAAACGCAGGCGTGTCCCCTCTGGCCCCTGCCCTCCTGCTTTGATGACTCCATCTGGTGTTTCGAAGACAACCGGAGCAGTGGGCGCAGCGTCCCGCAGTATTTCGCGCTCGAAGCCCCCCTCGCGCAAGGACCGATAGAGCGGCAGGCTGAAGTCCCGCGCGAGGGTTGCGACGTATGGGCCTGTGGAGGGCCAGTCCATGAAGGACCGCCCTGCCCCATCCACCTCGTGATGCCAGAGCTCGATGCGTTCTTCCGGAGCCCCGGCTTCCAGCAGCGCAAGCAGACAGGCCGTGCCGTCCTTGCCTCCGGACACGGCGACAATGATGCTGTCATAGGACGCGAGCTCCGAGCTCATGATGTCCACCGGCTGATAGGAGCACCTGTCCGCACCGAGCGGCACATCAGAGCCTGGGCGATCGGGCGTTCCCGGAGCAGCAGCGGCTTCTCATGGCAACCGTCCCAGGTCAGGCCGTCGCACCGTTTGAGCAGCCTCCTCTGGACGGCCGCTTCGTCGCGACAGGCGCACACGCGTTCATTGCCACCGGAGCTACGGCGGCAAGGTTCATCCGCAGGAGCGCCGCAACCCGCGCAGGCAATCGTCAGCGCTGGATCGCCCTCTTCCCAATGCATGTTACAGCGGCGACAGGTTGTGGGCTCCTGGGTATCCGTCCAACGCATTGGAGGCCGGCCACGAGGTGTTGGGACATAGAGGAACTGGTAGCGTTGCATGATGCTCGATCCATCTCTGGTTCTTCAAACATCATCGCGACGGTCAGGCAGACGACCGGGGTGCAACAGTGCCGCGCAGCGGCAGGGTCGGCGTCACCCGGACCCACGCACAGGCGGCGCAGCCGGCGAGCATGGGGAGGACAGACGGCGACCCACCTGTTGCAGCACGGGCGGCTGACTGGCAGCGGCCTTCTTCTAGTCCTTTTATGTTTTTCCGGTCTTTCTATTTCTATTGCTTACGCGAACTGGAGCGGATCGAGTTGATGCAACGTTGCATCATACTTATCTCAACCTGGGCTGATGCAACGTTGCATCAGCCGAACTGGCCTATCCGACAATTTTGGTAAGCGCCTCGTATAGTGACCGCAGCGCGGCAATCTCGGCTTTGCTGAACTCAGTGTTATTATTCCCGGCCTCGCTAAGCATTTCTATGATTTTTGGCGCAGTTTTGCTGATATTAAGCTGCCGTCGAGTAACAGTCCGAGGACTCATTGCCTTTTCCATATGAGGTTCGGCAGTTGCTACATGCTTGTTTAGAGCCGCGACGGTGAGTTCACCCGCTAACGCCTTTCTCATAAGACCTTCGCGATCCGCCATATCATCCACGCGCGCAATGCCCACAAGCACATTCATGGGTACAGCGGCTTTTCCTGCTAAATCGAGAAACTCATCTGGAAGACTTAGGACGCGTATTGCTCTGCTTATTCGCGCTTGATCCATTCCCAGTTCCTTGGCGGCCTGCCGCTGAGACCAATTATTGTGGTCCAATAAGTTTTTTATCCCACGAGCCTCCTCGGCGGGGCTCAGATCCACCCGCATCAGGTTCTCCATAAGCGCCGCCGACGCCGAGTTACCTTCGTGAGGAATTGCCAAAATAGATGTCCAGCCAGCCAGCTTGGCTGCACGCCAGCGCCTTTCACCTGCAACAACAATCCACATGTCCCGGTGGGCTGGGTCTTGCCGCAAGAGGATAGGTTGGAGCTGACCTTGCGCCTTAAGCGATTCAGCAAGGTCATTTATTCCAGCTTCATCGAAACTGCGTCTCGGCTGATTGGGGTCAGGAGAGATTGCGTCAATCGCGGCTTCAAATGAGTGTCTGAACTTGCCTTCACCCAAAAACGGCGCGTCAATCTGATTCATGATTTCAGAATGAGTTTGAGAAAAAGCAGAAGGGGGACGCTGCTTGAAAGGCCGCTTCATGAAGCATCTCCTTCAAAAGATTCTAGACCAAGGGCAGATGCAGCGTGAATGAAGGAGCGTCGGCCTGCAATAGCTTCCGCAAGCCGAACATAGACTTTGACAGCAGGGCTTCGAGGGGCTGCCTCAACTGGAATTTTGGATGCCCAGGCTGCGTTGCTGAACGACGTACTAGATGGAACTGGTTCCAGAACGGGCGCTCGATTACCCATTACATTGATCAGGTGCTCGACGATTCCAACGTCCACATACTGGTTCTGCACAAATTGTGTCGGCAACACTCCTCCCAAACGTAACCGCGGATTGCTCCGGCGGTTTACTTTGGTGATGGTATCAAGGATCAGGTTAACGCCCATCACGTCATATGGCTCTGTTCTGACTGGGACAAACACTGTGTTGGATGCGGCTAAAGCCATCCAAGTAAGAAAACCAAGGTGCGGAGGTGAGTCTAAAATAATAAACTCGTATTCATCTTGTACCTGAAAAATCGCATCCTTTAGCAAACCTTCTGTGCCAGGCTCGCGGCGGATATCGACTTCTGCGAGATCAATATGACTAGGACAGAAATCGACTGGAATTTCCACGTCAGTCCCTTCGACAATACCTTTTTTTACAATGCATTTGGCTATTTCCGCATCTTTAAGTAAAGCGTGAGCCAGCGTTCTACCTTGCCGATATAGTGGCACTATATGCATGCCAAGCAAGGCTGAAGTCGCGCTTGCTTGAGGATCCACGTCTATCAGAAGAACGCGATATCCCATTTTTGAAAGAGCGACTGCTACATTGAGAGCGCTGGTGGTCTTTCCGACGCCGCCTTTCTGGTTCGCAAAAGTTATGACGGTGGTTTGACGTTTCTCCCCATGCAGCAGTGCCTCTAACTCTGCAGTTACTTCGATAGGGAGGGGTTGTTTGCCGTTTTCCCACCGAGAAACCGTGTGCCGATCGTAACTCCTGCATAAACGCAGGTTCAGAACATCCTTCAGTTGGCTTTGTGACAAGCCTAGCTGTTCTCTGATTTCTTTGAGCGTTGGCATCGTGTGAGTCTCCGTACCGAAAGGGTGACATCAACAATCAACACTCAACATCAACAAGTCAACATCAACAGAGGAAATTGAGAAATTTTTTGCTTGAACAGTAGCTGATGCAACGTTGCATCAATCAGGGTAGGCGCTTTTGCCGTGGACTTTTGGTGCATGAGCTACCCGCCCGAAATTATACGTCTCTATCGCATTTTCTTTGGTAACCGTCTTGAAACCGGGCTTGCACTCGGGGAGAGAGTGACACCGTCTTCGTCGATACCGACTTTCGCTTCTGGATAAATTGCTAGTGCGATTTGCAACGCATCTCTGAAGCGTATTTTGAAGTTTCGCATATGAGTATAGCTAGCACCAAATTGGACTTTCAGTGCGGGCCAAGATACCTTCTGGACAGTAACTCTTTCGTGCAATCGATATACAAGCCAGAAATAGATATCGAGAGCCTGCGAGTTGTTAGAGATTGCCCGAATAGCAGATTCTTGGAGCGGAACAGGGTGACGTTTCAGCTGATCGAAAAAGCTCTCAGAAAGACGAACAGTTTCCAAAAGTGCACCATCGTGTTCGTCGGTGAATAATGCTGTATCGACTATGTTCTGGTTTATAAGGCCAATTTTATTGCCGTCTTTAATTTCGAACGTCATTCGACACCGCGAAATTCTAGTAGCTTGTTCCTTAACGTCTCTCATCGATTTTCCTCCAATAGGGACGTTAAGCCGTGTCAGCCAGCTTCTGAGCGATTTTCCTAATTCAATTTCGCGACTATTTGTTTTGATTGCTTCTGTTTGCAAAAATAGAAGGATTAATCTTGCTCTAGAGCCGTATGGCACGCCAATTCGAGCTGGTACTCCATCGCGTTTTACGGAACCCGGCTCTACCATCAGGCGAACGTAGCTGGTTTCGAGGAGCCATATTTGGTCGTCGTCTAGACGACGGTGAGGCAGGCCGGTCTGGCACCACCCTGAATATAAAAATCCTAGAGAAGGATCTTCGTCGCTCAAAAATTCTAGAGCTGCGTCCACGGCCCGCCGTTCTGCGTCGCTTGAAGTAAGATCAAGCGCGCCTTGGCGACCATAGGCCTCAATACGTTTATGTATATCGCTCATAAGGTGACGGTAGACGAAGTTACGGGTGGTTGTCTCCGTGGACTTTTGGTGCACCTTCGATTGCATTAGTGATCGCGTTTCGAAATCTAAGGTACGAAATTAACTGCGGACTTTTGTTGCGCAACAACTAGGGATTATTAGTAGATATATATTAGTATGTGCACCAAGATCCCACGGGATAACTTTCGATAATGAGGAGAAACTCTCATCCCCTGTTTGCCTTGTCGAAACAAGAGTCCACACGGATGCACCAAAAGTCCACGAGGATTTGGGGAAAACGTTTTAAAACCGGGTCCGCCCAGGATGCTTGGTCATGGCATCCTCAACCTCGATATATTTCTCGACCACACCGAAGGTCTGATGGCGGGAGAAGCGCTTGAGCGAAACCAGATCAGTGCCATCCCGCGCGCCTGTCGTGATCGCTCCGCGTCGCAGGCTGTGCCCGCTGAAATCCCCGGTCAGTCCCGCATCCGTGCACCGCTTCTGGATGATCCGGGCCACAGACCGGTCAGACAGCGCCTCAGTGCCCATAGACGGCGGGGTAGGGGGCTGACCAACCTCGACAGCAGGCGGGAGCCACACGCGCCGGAAAACAGGTCCCTTGGCGTCGTTTAGTCTGGCCGCGCGTAGCCAGGCCTCGTAAGCGCGGACCGGGCAGAGACCGGTAATCCCCCTCGGGATTGCCACCTCCACACCCTGACTGGTGCGATCGCCCTTTGAGCGGTCTAGCCGGATCCGCATCCCGTCATCATCCAGCGCCACGTTCTCCAGGCACAGCGCCGCCACTTCGGACCGTCGCAGCGCGCCGGCAAAGCCGAGCAGAAGAATGGCCTTGTCGCGGACGCCCACGAGCTCGGTCGTATCGATCTGTTCAATGACTTCGCTCAGCAGATCCCAGGTCAGCCCCTTGACCTGACGGGATGCGTTTCCCGTCGACGTCCTGCGAATGCCCGCAACAGTTTCGGAGACCAGAGCATGGGAGGTCGGGACGGGAACCTGGGCGATATGGTGCAGATAGCGCAGTGCGGCGCGGTGCAGGTCGACCGTCGCGGGTCGCTTCTTCTGCAGCGCAAGATCAGCCAGGTAGGCGGCAACATCCTCGCTGCGGGCGGGCAGGGCAGGGAGTCCATGTCCTGCCGCCCATGCACACCAGGAGCGCACGGCCGAGCGGTAGGTCCTGCGTGTGTTCATTGCCTTCGCGGCCCGGGAGTAGGTCTTCGAGGCTCGCTCCGCCGTGACCAGCGTCCCGTCATAGTCGGGCAGGGCCTCGTCGGTCAGGGCATCGAACCACTGCAGGACGGCGGAAGACTGCTGACCCAGAGGAGAGGCCAGAGGAACCAGCGTGACGGCCGGAGAGCCCGTTTTGCGCCGCTTGGCCGCTTTCGGCTTGAACCAGGCCACGAAGACAGGATCGGGCTCGAGATCCAGAGCGATCGCCAGATCGTGCCCGGAGGGCAGGGTGGTCACATGGGCACTGGCGATCGCCAATGCATCTTCAGCCGTTTCCACAGTGGTGGACAGGACCGTGTCTTCAGCAAATTCGTTGTGGCGGTATTCGATGCCGCGAATGACCAGACACAGGCGAGGGGAGAAGCGACCGGTCGACAGGAGTACAACAGAGTTTTCCAGACTGCCGGCAGGAAGCTGTTGCCGGGTCTTCCGATCCAGTCGGTCCAGGAGGACCTCACGGGCTGCCTCAGCCGAGCCTGCAATGTGAATATGGCTGAGCATGGAAGCCTCCGTGAAATCTGCACCTACGCCTTCTGATAACACAAAGCCCGGGTCAGAGCAGGGCGCCCAAAACGGCTCAGCGTGCGGGTGTGGACTTTTGCTGCAATGCGTATGCAAGCTGGTGAGGGAGCGCACCGCTGTCACCGAGGAATAGAAAGTCTGTGCTGACGCCAGGCGCCAATTTCAGACGATACAGCGCATAAGGCGAGGGTTAGCTGTCTCCGGCCATCCAGTTCCGAAGCATCTGCTTTGAAACACCCATGACAGTGGCGGCATCAACATAGGGCAGGGGAAGGGCATCAAGAACTTGCCGCAGCCGTTGACCGACATGTCGTTGATGATCGGGCTGAGGTTCGAGAGACGGATTCATAACCGCAAGCTTATGCCGTTCCACCTTAATCTGCCAGTGAACAAAGGAACAAACACTGTCCAACACCGTCTGGAAATGTGTTAACGAAGACTGAATGCCGATCCGACCGGAACTGAAGCCGCTTTACCCGTCAAACTGGCCTGAACTGAGCCGACAGGTGAGGTTTGAGCGGGCAGGGGGCATCTGTCAGCGCTGCGGTCGGCCGCATGGGCATTACCTTCAGGTGCTGCCGGATGGCCGATGGAAGCATCCGGACACGGGACACTGGTTCAACGGTCGGGGCAGACGGGTCTCACCTCCGGACCTGATCGAGCTTCTGCAGGTGCGCCAGACGAAGGTGTCGCTGGCGGCGGCGCATCTGAATCATGACCCCACCAGCAACCGGCTTCGCAATCTGCGCGCGCTTTGTCAGCGCTGCCATCTGCTGCATGACCGGATGTATCATCTGGCGCAACGACGCCTGACTTTGCGACGGCGCCTGGCACTCGGGGATCTGTTCGAAGGGCTTTATCGGACCGGGATCACAGGCCTGGGACTATAGACACCCTGATCGGCGTGTGATCCGACGTTCTGAGCGTCAGATCAGGCCGCGGTTTCGATCGTGACGTTCGCGCTCGCGAGGCGAGGGAACCGGCGGATTACGCCTTCTGCGCTCTCTGCATGAACAAGGTGTGTGTCGTGTCCTGCCTTGAGGAAGGTCTCCAGAGGCGCATCGTCGCGAACACGGTGACCGAGACCGTGGGTGGTCCGGTCCGACCCCAGTCTTTATTGTCCCCGACGCAATGCCGTCATCAAAGGGAAGAAGACGCTGTGACTGATCCGAATAACTCCTGCCGGATAGTGTCTGAAGACGACACGGACAGGCAGCCTCTCAGCGCGCTTCTTCTGGAAATCGTCGATGCCGTTCCGGCTTTCAAAGGCAGCGACTTGACGCCGCCACGTCCGAGAAAGCTGATCGTGAACGTCCTCTGGCTCGGTTCCGGCCTGACTCTGATAGCGGTGCTTTTAACGCTGCGACATGTCGCTTTCGCAGTTCTGCTTGCCTATCTCGTTTTTAACCTAAGTCTGGCTCTCTATCTCATTGGCAGTACCGCGATGGCAATCAAAGGAGAACTGAAGACCCTCCAAAAGGAGAGCATCATCCGTGCTGGTCAAATGCTTTCGAGTGATCTTGCAATGCTCGAACGGTTGAAGCTGTATCCTCAGGAAGAGCTATCCCTGGCGCGCAAAGCTTGTGAGAGATCTTACGATGGCTATCTGGAACGGCTCTCTCTTCTGAAGTTTCCCGCCCTCCTCAAGCTGGTCCCACTCGCAACGGGCGTGGGGCTCACAGGATTACTCACCTCTGGTCCCACGCATGGACCCACGATCATGCGTGGGGCTGGTCTTCTTGCGATTATGATTTGTCTGTGCGGCGCCCTGATCGTCTGGATGGTGGAATTTTCCCTGAAGTCCAAACGCCAGAGACACCAGCGGCTACTGGATTTGCTGGACGAAGGCATTGAGGCCTGCAAACGTGATGAAGATGCTACTCCGGCGTAGAACGCAGCAAAGAGGGGGTGCTAGCCGCTAATGAGTCTAGAAACTTGACGGCCTGTGCCTCGAGCAGTGTGCGTCGGAATGAACGCCAACACGCACACCACTATGTTTAGCCGGTGATGTTACCCGACCTCTATCGACCACCGATCAGATGTTCGATGTGCGTGACGTGCCCGGCCCTGACGCCAATGCGGCTCTGCGCCTGCTGCACGAATTTCCGGTTCAGCTCGTGGGCCAGTGTCTCTCCGTCCTTGATGGGCACAACACTGTAGGTTCTGATGGCCCAGGAAATGTCGCACTGCCAGTCGGTATGACGGCTGCGCGTATGCCACTGCTTCATGGCCTGGTCTCCGCACCGGGCTGCCTCGGAGCGGCTCCAGCCATTCACCTCTGCCATCCAGGCCAAAACGGCATCCTGTCTGCCCTCGGTCATGGTTTTTCCCCAATGACGCACGCCATGGCAGTCAGGGCAGAGGGAAATCACCCCTTTGAGGGTCTGGATCCGACGCTCGTCGTCATACGCCCACCCTTCGTCAGCCTCGACCGGCCATTGAGGTCCTCGTCCTCCGCATACCCGGCAACGGGACCCGGATCGCGCATAGGCATCCTTCCGGATCCGGTTCCAGTCTTCGGGCGCCAGGAAGGCGCGCAGATTAAAGCCCCACAGAGCCTGCGGCACCATCCACGGACGGATGTAAGGAGGCTTGCGATCCGGCCTATACCGGTAAGGGACGAAAGGCAGGAGAGCGTCGAGCTTGTCCCGCTGTGCCATCCAGCACTTTTGCTCCCCGTTGAACGTGGCACCGCCCCGCGCTGCCTCCTTACGGCGCTCAAACGGGACGCACAGAGGAATAAGTGTCGTCAAGGCAGTCACCATAAAAGATGCGGCCACGCGGCCGTCGTGGAAAGAGAAGGTCTCGAGGCGCTCGGGATATAATCCGTCAATGCTGGCGGGACGACCCCGGATCATTTTGCCGGCTCGGGGCTGCGCTCGTGTTTCCCTCAGTTACGCCCGCAGAACTGTCCTTCGGTCCCTGTCTTTCTAACGAGACTATGCGACTGCCCGCCTCCGCCATAAGACGCTTTACGCGCGACGGCTAAAGCTCCACCATGCTCCATCGTGTTCATCAGCGTTCTCCGTTCAAAATGTCAGCTTCGGGTCGGGCATCTGCCCTGTGACGGACCCTAGCTGGACGATTTGTGAGTGCAGACCGGGAGAGCCCGATTTCTGTGGCACTGCCTGCCTCGGCGTAGTAATGTATCTACATCAAAAGCAGGAGGCTCCCGAGGTGACTGTCACTACATTTTCCAGTCGTGAGTTCAATCAGGATACGTCCCGGGCCAAAAAGGCTGCCGTTGAGGGGCCTGTCTTCATCACCGATCGCGGCAAGCCGGCCCATGTTCTGTTAAGCATTGAGGACTATCGTCGGCTGACGCACCAGCCGCGCAAGATCGCGGATGCACTTGCTTTGCCTGGCGCGGAAGATATCGAGTTCGATCCGGCGCCCATGACCCTTGGCCTTCGTCCCGCGGACTTGGGCTGATGTTCCTGCTGGACACGAACGTTGTTTCCGAATTGCGAAAAGTGCGAGCGGGCAGGGCGGATCCCAATGTCGCCAGCTGGGCAGAACAGGTGGAAGCCGAGACCCTGTTCCTGTCTGCCATTACGGTCATGGAGCTGGATGTCGGCGTCATGCGGATCGAGCGCAGGGATTCTGTCCAGGGAAGCGTTCTACGGAACTGGCTGGAGAACTATGTGCTCCCGGAATTTTCGAAGCGGGTGCTTTCCGTCGATCTGGCGGTCGCCCGCCGCTGCGCTCAACTGCACGTTCCGGATCCGGGTTCAGAGCGCGATACCCTCATCGCCGCGACCGGCCTGGTGCATGGCCTGACTGTCGTGACACGGAACACGCATGACTTCCGGCATTCCGGAGTGCCACTCCTCGACCCATGGAAAGCACCGCATGACTGATACCCGGTAAGCCTGCAGCCTGGACGATTGTGAAGCCCTGTTCGTAAAGGGACTGAGGCAGTTCGTGGACGCCTGAGCGTATATCGATGCCGCACTCCCGGACGAAACGGGAGAAGCCCGCTGGATCGTAACGATGCATCGTCTTGCAGCGAGCGCCGCCGAGGCAGCGGAGAACCTTGAAAATTCGTCCGCAAATGAGATTGCCCTATGGGCAGATGAGACAATGAAAGTCAGCTATGGGGGGGGCGCAGAAAGTCTGCTTTCGGGAAGGGGTGACCGAAGGTAGCCATTCGCAGGGATTGACACGGAGGGCGGATCGACGTTTTATTTTGACCGTCCGTCCGGATTTTCGGGGCGGATGTCGTATGCGTTAACGTGAAACAACGCACAGAAACCGCAGCTTTAGGGTTGGCGGACTGTGCGTCTGCGTATCTAGCAGCCGATGGTCTGTCAGCCAGAGGAAAAGGATACGCAGATGAGTATTTTAGATCGTAGTAATGCGCCGGAAATCCAGCGGGTTCGTCATGAACTCCGTCAGCGCATTTTGACTGTGGCTTCAGTCCAAAATCTTACTCCGCATATGATCCGGATCACGCTTACCGGTCCAGATTTAGAGGGGTTCGTCAGCCTGTCTCCAGACGACCACATTAAGGTATTTATTACGAGTTTGGACGGTATGTCTACGCGCCGAGATTATACGCCGCGTCGATACGATCCACTGGCTGGAACGTTGCTTGTGGACTTTGTGAAGCATGAGGGAGGGCCAGCGACCGCATGGGCATGCTCGGCCAAGCCTGGTGATCAGCTACAGATCGCTGGTCCGCGTGGCTCTCAGGTCGTTACTGGACAAATTGATCGATGGTTGTTGATCGGCGATGAAACCGCATTGCCCGCTATTGGCCGCCGGGTTGAGGAGCTTTCTGCCGGCGTCTCGGTGACGAGCGTTGTGGCGGTTCCGGAGGAGGGCGACGAACAGGTTTTTGCGACTGCCGCCCATCACGCAGCGTATTGGACCCACCGTTCTCCTGAGGAGGCAAATCAGGCTGATAGTCTGATCGCAATGCTTGGACAAATCGAGATTCTTGATAGTACCTTCGTGTGGATTGCGGCGGAGGCCAATGTGGCAAAGTCTCTTCGTAGGTATCTTCTGGAAGAGCGTAAGGTCGCCCCTCAATGGATCAAGGCGGCGGGGTATTGGGTAAAGGGGCTTGTAGATGCGTCTGTGAAGGATGTCGACGGGAAGCGCTGATGCTAGGTGTTTAGTCCCGTGGTTTGATGGGTTGGATTGATGATGAATTTTTCTGGCTCTGAAGTCCAGATTTTGCAGACGGAGGGATCGAAGAACTGTTTGTTGATGCGATTGTCTGATGATTTTAGTTTTTTGGCGCTTTGATTGAGGGTTTCGGGGGTGACTTTCGCTCTGCGTTTTGAGCAGATCGCGGTCCATCGCCAGTGGGAGGACTACGCGCTCGCGTTCAATCTTTCGAGGAAGAGGAAGCGGCGCATGTTGTAGACAATATTGGCAAGGCCGATCCTCATGGTGGCCCGGGTGATACCGACAGTTCGGACGAACAGACCCATTTGCGATTTCTGATCGGCAAAGACATGCTCGACACGAGATCGGACCACCGACTTTCCAGCATTCGATTTCTGGATATGCCGGGGCATA
>NZ_JAGEKJ010000021.1:0-31722 GCF_049887835.1 Gluconobacter sp. NFX36
TCTGAATAGGCCAGAGCCTTCTCCAGATCGGGGCGGAACACCTCAAAATCCACAGTCCGGGAAAATGCCTCAAGCTGATCGCCAAGCCCGCTTAACCGGGCCAGCCGCTCTTCAACATCAAAGAAACTCGGCTGCTTCATCTGCCATCATCCCCAATCAACGCAGGAGAGATGGAATCACAGAGGAACCCTCAAATCCAGAAGGTTTTTCGAACCCTCCACGTGCATGAACCTTTGAAATAAGCTCAGCAATGCCACGCGATCATATCAATGAACTGACGGCTTTTCTCGCGGTTGCCAGGGAACGAAGCTTTACGCGAGCCGCTGCCGAGCTCGGTGTCACGCCTTCAGCCTTGAGCCACACGGTGAGAGGACTTGAGGAAAGGCTCGGAGTTCGCCTGCTGTCTAGAACGACCAGAAATGTTGCAACTACCGATGCCGGAGAGCAGCTTCAAAAGCGTGTCGGGCCCCTTCTTGAACAGGTCTCTACCGAACTCGACTCAGTTGCGTCTCTTGGTAGCAAGCCTGCCGGATCAATTCGTATCACATGCACCGATGCGGCCATAGAACTGGTGTTTCGACCTAAACTTCTCGAATTTCTCCAACAATACCCCGACATCAACATCGAATTCAGCATGGATTACGCTTTTGTTGATATCGTTGCAGAACGCTTTGATGCAGGAGTCCGTATCGGGGAAGCCATCGAGAAAGACATGGTCGCGACGCGTGTGGGCCCCGACTGGCGCTTTTGCGTCGTAGGATCACCGGATTATTTTCACCGTCATCTGCCCCCTGCAACGCCTCATGATTTGCGCCGTCATAACTGTATTAATATGCGGATGACGACTGCTGGAGGAAACCTGAAGTGGGAGTTTCGTGAACCGACAGGACGCGAAATCGCATTTCGTGTGGCAGGACAAACAACGTTTAGCAACTCTATGTTGGTCCTCGGTGCTGCTATTGATGGGATTGGGTTGGGCTACGTTCCTTATGATCTGGCAAAGCCCGATATTGAAATGGGACAACTGGTTGAGGTGCTTTCTGAATGGAGCTTAGAGTGTGAAGGCCCCTATCTGTATTATCCCAGCAGGCGATTACACTCACCAGCTTTTGCAGCGTTGGTAGAAGCCATGAGATATCATCTTCCTGTTTCTTAGAAATAATACCGTCATAACTGAGGAACAAATTTTTTAAGGGATTTGCGCCATCTTCCATAGCGTGTCGCGTATCCAGCAGTGCGCCTGATCGTCTCCGTAGGATCCATGCCAGATCATGTCGATCCTGACATCTGTGAGTGCTACAGGAGGCGGACTGGTCGTAAGATTGAAGATCTTTGCCAGCATTTGCGCAGGGCGGCTGTGCATGGTCGCTATCACGGGAGCCTGCACGAGCAAAGGAGCAACGCTCATAAATCTTGGCGTTGTCAGGGCAATTGAGCGGCTCAATCCCAGGAGCGCCAAGGCCTTATCAACCACACCATGCTCCCCAGGTCGCAAGCTTGTCAGCAGATGTGGGAATTTAAGAAAATCGTCGAGAGAAAGTGGTGTTTTTAATTTTGTGATATGAGAATTGAAGAGAACCAGATATTCATCCCGCATTAAAAGACGGCTTTTATGGTGGGTTTGTGCACCACTGAAGGGTCCTATACCAATCGCGAGATCGATTTTGTTTTCATCTAGCGTATTGAGGACGGATTCAGGATCAACGTTATGTAGGCGCAGGCGAATTCCTGGAGCCTTTTCCTGAAGGTACGCTAGAAATCGAGGCATCAGAAGCATTTCGATACTGTCTGGGACTGCAATCCTGAAAAGACGTTCAGCTGTGGCTGGATCAAATGGTGTTTCACGCCCTAACAAAGCCTGAAGACTACTGAGGGCCTCTCGCACGGGTAGGCGGAGAGCTTCTGCGCGCGGGGTGCGTCGCATGCCGCCCGCATGTCGTGTCAACAGTTCGTCTCCAAAAAGAGTTCGAAGACGCCCTAAATTATGGCTCATGGCAGATTGGCCGATCCCCATCAGCTTTCCAGCTTTTGTCACACTTCCCGTTTCCAGAAGAGCATCCAGAGCGATCAGAAGATTCAAATCGAGCCCAGCCAAATTGATATGATCGATACCCACCATTGACCTCATTTGTTTGTTTGATCCTGGGTGTTCTCTTATCTTCTGGCAACGGCTCTGGGGCAGATAAGCCAGTCAATCAAAAAGAATCAGGGGAGGGGAAGCATGGCGTTTATATCGCCCGATACGAAGGCTGTTTCCGACGCTCTGTCGACAATCGTGACTGAGATTTCTCATGCCTTACACTCTGTACGTATTGAGAACTGTAAAAGGGCAGCACGCATGATCGCATCTGCGCCGCGCCTGTATTTTGCAGGTGCCGGTCGCAGTGGCATTGGGATGGGAATGAACGCAATGAGGTTCATGCATCTCGGACTGAAGGTCCACATGCTGTCTGAATCAACGGCACCGGCCGTAAGTTACGGAGATGTCGTAATTATTCCGTCAGGATCCGGGAGCACGGACAGTATGCTCGCGATCGCTCGTAAAGTGGTCCGTGCGGAAGCAGATGTGATTGCCCTGACCACAGCAGCGGACAGTCCCTTGAGCCAGATCGCGACTGTCTCGATCATCATAGATGCTGCTGGGAAGCAAAGTTCACATAGAGGATCCACGGTTCAGTACGCCGGGTCGCTGTTCGAACAGGCGGCCATTCTGGTTCTGGACAGCCTCTTTCATGCCATCTGGCAGGCCAACCACCTCGAAAAGGACGTGCTTTGGGCCCGTCACGCAAATTGGGAATAATGTCATGAAACTTCAGATTGCTTTGGATCTTCTGCGCACGCGAGATGCTCTCCTTCTGCTGGGAAAGGTTGCGCCATATGTTGATATTATCGAAATTGGTACACCGCTCGTCAAAGCAGAGGGTTTAGCGGTTCTCAGGGCTATCAAGACTGCTTATCCAGAGAAAGAACTCTTCGCAGATTATAAAACAATGGATGCCGGGGAGCTTGAAGCCACCATGGCGTTTGAAGCGGGGGCTGACTCCGTTGGCGTGCTGGCCCTTGCGAACGATGCTACGATCGCAGGTGCCGTTAAAGCCGGACATACGTATCAAAAACGGGTCGTTGCTGATTTGATTGGTGTGCCTCCACAGAACCGTCTCTCCCGGATTTCCGAACTAAAAGATCTGGGGGTTTCTCACGTCGAACTCCATGCGGGATTGGATGAGCAATCTTTACCTGGGTACAGCATTGTTGATCTGCTCAAGACAATTTCCGGAAGCGTGCTTCCATTCGCCGTAGCGGGTGGGATCAATGCTTCTACAATCGTGACAGTTCGGGATGCAGGTGCCGAAGTTGCTATCGTGGGAGGGGGAATCTATGGCGCGGAGGATCCTCAGGACGCAGCCCGAAGACTGCGCAGTGCCATCAAATGAAGCAATAAAATAATTAAGGAGCTGAACATGAAGTCACGGGCTGCTGTTGCTTTTGAAGCAGGGAAACCGCTTGAAATTGTCGAAATTGATGTTGCGCCTCCCCGTAAAGGAGAGGTGCTCATTCGGATAACGAATACTGGCGTCTGTCATACAGATGCGTTCACCCTGTCAGGCAATGATCCGGAGGGGCTTTTCCCAGTTGTGCTGGGGCACGAGGGCGCTGGCATTGTCGTCGAGGTTGGCGAAGGTGTCACAAGTGTTGCCCCAGGAGATCATGTGATCCCGCTTTACACGGCGGAGTGTGGGAAATGCGAGTTTTGTCTGTCTGGGAAAACCAATCTTTGCATTGCTGTTCGTGCCACTCAGGGCAAAGGTGTGATGCCTGACGGAACAACGCGTTTTTCGTATAATGGTCAGCCTCTGTATCATTATATGGGCTGCTCGACGTTTAGCGAATATACGGTTGTTGCAGAAGTTTCGTTGGCTAAGATCAATCCTGAGGCCAATCCCGAACACGTCTGCCTTTTAGGGTGCGGTGTCACGACGGGTATTGGCGCAGTGCATAATACAGCCAATGTTCAGCCGGGGGATTCCGTTGCGATCTTCGGCCTGGGCGGTATTGGTCTTGCTGCGGTTCAAGGGGCACGGCAGGCGAAAGCAGGGCGCATTATTGCCATTGACACCAATCCGGAAAAATTTGCGTTAGCACGCCAGTTTGGTGCTACAGACTGCTTGAACCCCAAAGATTTTGATCGGCCAATTCATGAGGTGCTGATCGAGATGAGTGGCTGGGGCATCGATCACACATTCGAGTGTATTGGCAATGTCCATGTCATGCGCTCAGCCTTGGAGGCCGCGCATCGTGGATGGGGACAGTCTATTATTATTGGTGTCGCCGGAGCGGGGCAGGAAATCTCGACACGTCCGTTTCAACTGGTTACAGGACGTGTCTGGAAAGGCTCTGCTTTCGGCGGTGTCAAGGGACGTTCCCAGCTTCCGACTATGGTCGAAGACGCTATGAAGGGGGATATTGAACTTGCGCCCTTCGTCACGCACACGATGCATCTGGATCAGATTAACAAGGCTTTTGATCTCATGCATGAAGGAAAATCTATTCGGTCAGTTATTCACTTCCATTGAGGGAATAGGTGGACCCGTCTGTCCGGACAATTTCGGGCTTGAATAAGCTAGAGGGTTCGAAAATCCCTCTGGTTTTGAGTTTATCTGTGTGATTCCATTTCTCCTGAATTGATTGAGGGCGTGGATGATGAAGCAGTCTGGTTTGTTTGATGTTGAAGAGCGGCTTGCCCGGTTGAGCGGGCTTGGTGATCAGCTCGAAGCCTTTTCCCAGATTGTGGATTTTGCAGTGTTCCGTCCTGATCTGGAGGAGGCTCTGGCCTATTCCGATGGAAGCACGGGCGGACGATAGCCTGTCGTCCATGCGCTTCCTTGGGCTGGGGCTTTCAGATCGTGTTCTTGATGCCAAAACGGTCTGGCTGTTCCGTGAGTGCCTGACGCAGATGGGAGCGATCGAGGGTCTGTTCAATCGCTTTGATACAACCCTGCGGAACGCAGGCTCTCTGCCGATGTCAGGCCAGATCCTGGATGCAGCATTGATAGCCGCTCCAAAGCAGCGCAATACGAACACTGAGAACGCCGACCTCCGGGCAGGACGTATCCTCGATGACTGGCAGGACAAGCCGGCAAAGCTGTCGCACAAGGATCGTCATGCGCGCTGGACACTGAAGTTCATGAAGGCGAAGCGGCAGGATGACGGGACGATCCCCACAACGGATCTGGCCACTCCATATCCAGCGGTCCAATGCAGGAAAGTCCGTGATCCGATCCCGCGTCGAGCACGTCTTTGCCGATCAGAAATCACAGACAGGGCTGTTCGTCCGAACTTTCGATATTACCCGGGCCACCATGAGGATCGGGCTCGCCAATATCGTCTACAACATGCGCCGCTTCCTCTTCCTGGAGCCGATCAACGCGAGCGCGTAGTCATCCAGCGGGTAACAGCCCCCAATCTGCTCAAAATGCAGACCGGATGCCATCGCAGAATCAGAACCAAGGCACATCAACAAACGGTTCTTCGATCCCTCCATATGGACAACAGCCCAAAGTATTTCGCGAAAGCCAGATCCGCGAGCTTGAACAACGGATTGAAATCGTTATCGCAGAGGCAGAAGAACTCTCCGCCAAAGCACAGCTTCTCCGTTCCATTCCTGGTATCGGCCCGGTATCAGTCGTCATGCTTCTCGCAGAAATGCCAGAGCTCGGCCGCATGACAGCGACAGAAGCCGCTGCCATGACCGGACTTGCGCCAATGGCTCACGATAGTGGTGCAATGTGCGGAAAACGTGTCATTTCAGGGGAAGGAAGATCTCTCCACCACGTGCTGTTCCAGGCAGGATTAACAGCTGCCTGCCATAATCCTGTTCTGAAAGCTGCCGCCGAACGCATGAAACAGCGGGGTAAACCACATAAACTGATGATCGTCGCTATCGCACGGCGTCTCGTCACAATCGCTATCCTCAAAACCGGAGTGCCATAGCGCATTAGCTCCGCCGCTTAGACACAGTTGCGGGTTTATTTATATCCTTGAAATAATTTCGACAAAATTACACGGTTTGTGATTGCTATCTAGCTGATATTTTAAAATATCATCCCACCCATCTTTGACTGCGCCTGGTGATCCGGGAAGCGCAAATAGTAATTTCCCACGGGACACTCCCGCCATGGATCTAGATTGTATTGTAGAGGTCCCTATCTTTTTATAAGACAACATTCGAAACAGCTCTCCAAAACCGGGAATGTATTTATCTAAAACCAGATCGAATGCTTCCGGAGTGACATCTCGTTTGGTTAATCCAGTTCCTCCTGTGGTAATTATAACATCAACATCCTTATTATCGATCATGATATTGAGCGCGTCAGTAATTCGATTGATATCATCTATTTCAATCGACCTAGCCGCAAGAACGTGCCCTGCCTCCATGACTCTGTCGGCCAAGATCTTACCAGAAATGTCGGTTTCTAAATTCCGGCTATCTGAAATAGTCAGAATGGCAATCCGAACGGGTATAGAGTTGTTCAAGTTATTATCTTTCCACTTTTATTCCGGACGCGACTTTAGCTTCCCCGTCTCAAGTTCATCAGCAAGAGCATCAGCGTGATACACCGTCCTCAATGCAGCCATGATGGCACTTGTATCCGTGGAAACAGCACGATTGCGCTCGATGTCGTAATAAAGATCGCCCGCCAGGCTATCGAGGTTACCGTCAAAAATCAGGCCAACGACATCGCCTTGACGGTTAATAACAGGGGAGCCTGAATTGCCGCCGACAATGTCATTGGTCGACACATAATCAAGCTTCGTAGAGAGGTTTAGATGTGGCTTCGCATCCAACCAGACTTGCGGCAGACGGAACGGATCACTGCCCGTTGCATGTTTGTACATCCCTGCAAAATCCGTGAAGGGTGCAATGACCTTTGCGCCATCCTGGAAGCCTTTAACTGTGCCGTAAGATAGTCGCGGCGAGAACGTGGCATCCGGATAAAGTGTATCTGCCTTTCCTTCTGCCTGAGCACGCGCGAACTGGGCCCGTGCAATCGTACCCTGGGCTTCGTGCATCGGTGCTTCAATCTGGTCACGGCTGCGATTGCGGATCGTGTCCAGAACCGGCTCTAAGTGACGTGCCAGAACGATCATTGGATCTTTGGATGATTCAATGGCCTTGACGCCACCTTTGTAAAGCGCGAGACGCTCTGCGGGATCCGCCAGTTTCGTGCCCTGTATCAGTTCTACGGCGCGCTCATCCGGGCTTTTTTTTCCCAGAATCAGATGGACCGCTGCATCATCCTCACCGAGTATCTGGCGCATGGTCGTCATACCTAACGCCAAAGTCGTAGTTTCCAATTCAGTATGCACCGGCACTTTCGCAGCGATCTCGGTTTCAAGTGCGGCTAATTCCGCATCATGGTAACCGGACCGACGCTCTGTATCTGGCTTCTTTCGTTCATGCGCCGCTGACACCAGCATAACAGCGTCCCCCAGCAGACCATGAACTGTGCGTGTTATGGCAAAATCATGCACATAATACTGACGCTGCACAGCAAGAGCGGCTTCCACTTTTTTGTACGGATCACCATAAGTCTTGCGACGTTCTGCATCTGCGTCAATCCACGCCTGAAGGGCTTGATCTTCCGCCTCGCGCTTTTCTATCACTTCAGGTTCACGCAAAGCCTTTGCTGTACCAGACAGAGATTTCAGTGCGTTCTGAACACCGAAAAGCGTATTTTGTGCGTCAATTAGGTGGGTCTTGCTTTCTCTGGAATACTGCCACAGCGCTCCTTCAAGGGTCGAATAAGCAGCAATAATGGTTGGCAGACTGACATCTCGTTGAAATGCCAATGCGCTGGCCGGAAGGGACCGTTGTGTGCGTCCTGGGTTTCCGGATGTGAAAACCAGATCACCAGCCTTGGGGCCCTTTGGATCGAATTTAAAAAACGGCGTATGAACCGGCTTGCCGTCTTCAAACACCCGCAGCATCGATAGATCAATATCATAACGCGGGAATGTAAAGTTATCGGGATCACCACCAAAGAATGCTATATCCTGATCGGGCGCCATCACGAGACGGATATCCTGATAACGGCGGTAACGATAAAGCGCCGTCTGTCCACCATGATAGAGTGTCACGACATCGCAACGCCAGTGTGAGGCATCACCCAGCGCGCATTCCTTGGTCAGGACACTATTGGCAACCTGCAAAGCTTTGCCATATTCCGCACCATGTTTTCCTGCGGTCATTTCTGCGACACGACCCGTTACATCTTTCACCTGATCCAGACGATCCAGTTCCATCCCCGGACACTGAGGCTCTTTTGAGACCTCTCGAGCCGAGAAACCATCATGGAAATAATCGTGATTTTTGTCAGACAGATCCGTGAGACACGTATTGGCACAATGATGATTTGTCATCACCAAACCATCACCTGATACGAACGAGGCAGAGCAGCCTTCCGCCAAGCGTGCCGAAGACTGAATGACATGGTTAATCCATTCGACAGAGGGTTCAAACCCATATTGCTGCTTCATCTGCCGAATAGGCAAATGATCAAACGTCCACATGCCTTCTTCAGCCTGAGCAGATCCAATAAACGCAGGAATAATTGCAAACAAAATTGATTTTTTTCTCATAAATAAACCCGAATTAAGAACCTTAAAGATACGGAAACATAACTTTACTTGACGTTTTACATTGTAATAATTCCCGTTCCTTGTTTAACGAATTTTAGTATGTTAACTCGCGTCGAAACACTTTATTTTCGGTGGCTATCATTACGTTATAACATCACAAATAACCCGACATCGCAATATTCGTCAAGCATAAGACTAACGTATTCGATCCCGGACTTAAGTTGCGTAGAAATAATCAATATCCTCTTTGTATATATTGGGATTTCGAAATAGATGTCGGGGCGAAGTCAGAAATGTAGAAATTATTATAAATATTATTCGTATAATCACTTATCCCAATGATATCTAACAACCAAAGAAATCGTGTCGATAAGCTAAAAGACTTGTGCCAAACGAGACTCCGATGCTTTGGCGATTAAATTGATAGCGGATTCCATGTCCAACATTGGTGTTTCTGATCTTCCATATTCCCGGATAGACACGGTGCCTGCCTGTGCTTCCTTCTTCCCGACGATCAGCAACATGGGTACTTTCGCGAGGCTGTGTTCGCGGATTTTGTAAGCGATTTTTTCATTGCGCAAATCGGGCTCTGCTCGGACTCCACGTTGGCGGAGCGCTTTAATCAGATCGACTGCGTAATCGTCTGCAGCGCCGGTGATTGTTGCCACCACGACCTGAATGGGTGCAAGCCAGAAAGGCAGGTGGCCGGCATGGTGTTCAAGGAGAATGCCGATGAAACGTTCAAGCGAACCGAACAGGGCGCGATGCAGCATGACGGGCGGATGTTTTTCTCCATCCGCGCCAATATAATGCGCGTCCAGACGCTGAGGCAGATTGAGATCGACCTGAACGGTACCGCACTGCCAGTCCCGGCCGATTGCATCACGCAGTACGAACTCCAGCTTGGGACCGTAAAAAGCGCCTTCTCCTGGATTGCGTGTGTAGGAGAGGCCTGAAGCTTCGACCCCGCGCTGTAACGCTTCCTCCGAGCGATCCCAGATCTCGTCCGATCCGACACGTTTGTCAGGCCGGTCGGAAAATTTGATACGGACATCTTCAAAACCGAAGTCCTTATAGATCGAAAGCACGAGATGGCAGATCCGCTGCGTCTCGGCCTCCATCTGTTCCGGTGTGCAGAAAATATGTGCGTCATCCTGCGTGAATGCACGTACGCGCATCAGGCCATGCAACGCTCCTGACGGTTCAAAGCGATGGACTTTGCCGAATTCGGCCATCCGCAGGGGCAGGTCGCGATAGCTCCTCAGGCCTTGGCGGAAAACCTGCACACCACCGGGGCAATTCATAGGCTTGAGGGCGTAGGTACGGCCTTCGGTTTCGGTGGTGAACATGCTCTCCCCGAATTTTTCCCAATGGCCAGAGGCCTGCCAGAGCGACAGATCCATGATGTCGGGCGTATTGATCTCCACATAGTTCTCGGCCTTCTGACGTTCGCGCAGATAAGCGAGCAGGGTCTGGAACAGTGTCCAGCCGTTCGGATGCCAGAACACCGCGCCTGGAGCTTCGGCCTGGAAATGGAACAGATCCATCTCGCGGCCGAGACGACGATGATCACGCCGTGCTGCTGCTTCCTGACGCTGCTCCCACGCGGCGAGTTCGTCGGCATCACGACAGGCCGTTCCGTGAATCCTCTGCAGCATTGGATTGCTTCGATCACCTTTCCAATAGGCACCAGCCGTACCGAGAAGTCGAAAGGCGTGTCCGATCTGTCCTGTGCTGACGAGATGTGGCCCTCGGCAGAGATCGACGAAGTCGCCTTGTCGATAAAAGCTCAGGGTGGCATCAGCAGGCAGGGACATGATGATCTCGGCCTTGTAGGGCTGTCCATTCTCCCGGCACCAGGCAAGTGCTCTCTCGCGATCCCACTCCTCCCGGATGATCGGCTCGTCCCGGTCGACGATCTCGTGCATCCGTGCGTCGATCCGAGCGATGTCATCATCGGTGAAAGCGTGCTCAGCTGCGAAATCGTAGAAAAATCCCTGTTCCGTGGCGGGCCCTGTCGCAAGCGCGGTGCCGGGAAACAACTCACTGACGGCTTGTGCCAGAACATGGGCCGTGTCGTGACGGATCAGGGAAAGCGCATCGGCGTCCGACCGGAAGACAGGGTCAGCCCGTTGGTCACCAGTTGTGGAGGAAAGATCGCTGATAATGCCGTTCACACGGCAGGCGAGCATATCCTTTGGTGGGTGGGATGAAGGACGGGAAGAGATGGTGGTCGGTAACATGAGAGAGCCTTAACGGAGAAGAGCGGCGAGGGGGCGCGGTTCATTTGGGCGCGCGTGTCGGAAGCTTGTGCTTTTGTTGTGTCGGCAAGAAAGACGGGCAGACGCTGCATCGTGCGCAGACGCCCTGAACTTCGATGACCCGATGCCGGACCTGAAATCCAAGGGTCTCGGCCGCAGCGTCGATCAATTGACAGGATAGCGTATTTTCCACCGCTTGCGCGGCACCACATCGATCGCAGATACAGTAGACGAGGTGAGAGGGATCGTTTGCCCAGATCCGCACGAAGGCATTTCGACTTTCGAGCCGTCCCACTAACCCGCTGGCAATCAGCTTTCCGAGAGCCCGGTAAATTGTAGTCGGAGCAATCCGCGGGCAATTCGAATGACTGACACACCGTAGGATGTCGTAAGCCGAAAGTGGGACGTTTGCCTTCGTCAGCACGTCGAGTACATCATTCCGTAAAGACGTGGTCCGCCTTTTGAAGGCATCGCAACCTTGACGTGCGTCGCGAGACGGCGGCATGACACGCTCTATCATCGGGAAATTGTATCCATCACGAGGACCGGCCCAGGCCTTGCACCGTTTGCGATATTTGCCGGGAGACGATGAAGGCATCCGAGTTTGCCTTCAGCCGCCCCTTTAATGAACACTACTGCGAACGGTGTCAGGGTACTGACAATACCACTCTTTGGATTTTGGCTGCCGCACCACTCTGGTCCAGCGCTTCCATAGGCGCAGATCAGCCGAAGTGCATCGGGGGGCAACTCGAACGCAGTCTCCCCACGGGATGGCGTTATTAGCTGGATGTGCTGCCGGACGCCTCCTGTCAGCGCACCGAACAGTGCGGACAAGTCCCTGACATCAGTCAGGATGAGGGGAGACCAGTCCTGATGTAAAGCCGGGTTTACAAGGGAATCTGCGATTTCCGAAGGTGTGCCGGCGAGAGTGAGAGCAGATGGGGCTTGTGAGCAGTTTGTGAGAGTTCCTTCCCATGTTGCCGGAATCCGGCGCCCCCACACGACCATATCGACATCCGGTCGCTGCAGATCCATCACGACTGTCGCGTGGGCACAGGCGACCACATGCGGTGCAAGACGGCCCAGAGTACTGTTTTCCGGTGGGTCGATTGTTGGCGCGGGCCAGCTCTCAATGAATAGCATGGCGCCGAGACTTTCCTTCGGCGCGCGCGCGGGTGGAGTCATATCCGTCGAGACAGAATGTTGCTGTGAGGGAGGGGGCATGGTTCCCGAGCTTGACGATAGGTGGCGAACGTCTTTATGGTTACGTTATAACATAACATAGTCAATAGCAGATAAACTTCAATGGACACACTGATGGACGTTCCACGGCAAGTGAGAACCCGGCCGACCCGGGATCAGGCGGAAGAGGCGGTGCGAACCCTGCTCGCCTGGACCGGTGATGATCCTGATCGCGAGGGGCTTGCCGGTACGCCTGACCGCGTGGTGCGGGCCTATGAGGAGTTTTTCGAGGGATATCATGACGACCCGGTCGCTCTTCTGGAGCGGACCTTCGAAGAGAGCGGTAACTACAACGAGATGGTGGTGCTACGCGATATCCGTCTGGAATCCCATTGCGAGCATCATATCATTCCGCTGATCGGTAAGGCGCATGTGGCGTATCTGCCCGACAAGCGGGTAGTTGGCATCAGCAAGCTGGCGCGTCTCGTGGACGTCTTCGCCCATCGTCTACAGATCCAGGAAAAACTGACGGCCCAGATCGCGGATACAATCCAGGGCGTGCTTCAACCGCGTGGCGTCGCGGTCGTGATCGACGCGGCTCACCAGTGCATGACCACACGCGGAGTACATAAGCCAGGCGTGAGTATGGTGACCAGCCGCCTGCTGGGCGAGTTCGAGACGTCGGAATCTCTGCGGCGCCAGTTCTTCACTATGGCGGGAATGGGTGGCGTGTGATGGGCACAACTGTATCTTCTGTGTCCACGGCATTTGGGTCGCGCGTCTCAATTGAGCAGGTCGAGGAGGGGAGCGATCTCGCCCCACGTTTCGACGCCAGCGGACTGCTGACCGTGGTCACAACGGACGCAGAAAGCGGTGATGTCATGATGGTTGGCGTCATGAACGCAGAGGCGCTCGCACGCACTATCGCAACCCGTGAGGCGCATTACTGGAGCCGGAGCCGTCAGTGTCTCTGGCGAAAGGGCGCCACGAGCGGGCTGGTCCAGCATGTCCTCGAAATGCGGATCGACGACGATCAGGACGCGATCTGGCTGCGCGTTCACACTGCGGGCACAGGAGCGAACTGCCATGTGGGTTATCGAAGCTGTTTTTACCGGCGTGTTGATCTCACTTCTGAGGAAGGCCTTCCGTCATCATCGGCAGCACTCCTCTTTTGCGAAACGCACAAAATATTCGATCCGCTCGCCGTCTATGGCGACGCCCCAAACCCGACAAAGCTTTAGAGGAAAAATCCCCATGGATGACCAACTTCCCGTTACCGTGCTGTCCGGCTTTCTTGGCGCGGGAAAGACGACCTTGCTCAATCACGTACTGAATAACCGCCAGGGCTATAAGGTCGCGGTCATCGTGAATGATATGAGCGAGGTCAACATTGACGCCGCTCTGGTGCGCGAGGGCGGCAGCAATCTGTCGCGTACCGATGAAAAGTTGGTTGAAATGACCAATGGCTGCATTTGCTGCACGCTCCGCGACGATTTGTTGCAGGAAGTACGGAGGCTCGCAGAGGAGCGGAAATTCGATTATCTGCTCATTGAATCTACAGGCATTGCGGAACCGCTGCCCGTAGCCGCAACGTTTGAGTTTCGTGACGAGAGTGGCGTCAGCCTGAGCGATATCGCACGGCTGGATACGATGGTGACGGTCGTTGATGCGGTCAATCTCCTGCGCGATTATTCTTCCAGCGATTTCCTGAAGGATCGGGGTGAAACGGCCGGGGAGGACGACGAGCGTGCCCTGGTCGATCTGCTCGTCCAGCAGATCGAGTTTGCGGATGTCGTGGTGATCAACAAAGTCTCCACCGCTACATCGGATCAGGTTGATGCGGCGAGGCAGATCATTCGTGCGTTGAATTCGGACGCTGATATCATCGAGACCGACATGGGGTCTGTTCCTGTTGAGCGGATCCTGAATACAGGCCGTTTCGATTACGACAAGGCACATCAGCATCCGTTGTGGTTCAAGGAACTTTACGGCTTTTCCAGCCATGTTCCTGAAACAGACGAATATGGCATCCGTAATTTTGTCTATCGTGCGCGCCGTCCGTTCCAACCAGCGGAATTCCAGGCCTTTCTTGACCGGAACTGGCCGGGTGTCGTGCGCGCCAAAGGTCATTTCTGGCTGGCCACGCGCCCGGACTGGGTAGGCGAAATGAGTCAGGCCGGAGCCCTTGTGCGGAGCGAGGCGCTGGGGCTGTGGTGGACGGCGATCCCGAAAAATCAGTGGCCGGATACTGATCAGTGGCGGGACTTCGTATTGGGAAACTGGGATCCGGTCTTCGGCGACCGTCGTCAGGAAATCGTCTTCATCGGCAATGGAGATATGGATGAATCCGGACTTCGGCAGGAACTTGATGCCTGTCTTGTTCCAGATCTCGGAGACACCCCTTTTGAGCCGTCACGCTATGCACGCCTCCCTGATCCCTTTCCGCTTTGGCGTCGCCAGTCGGAAAGCCTTGAGTCGGCCTGAACGAATTACCACACGCTATTATTGAGGAATATTTTCATGAAAACCCGAGCTGCAATTGCGTGGGAACCTAACATGCCGCTTGAGATCGATCTGGTTGATCTCGAAGGCCCGAAAGACGGCGAGGTTCTGGTCCGTATCGTGACCACGAGCCTGTGTCATACGGATATGTTTACCCTGTCGGGACATGATCCGGAAGGATGTTTTCCATGTATTCTTGGTCACGAGGGGGTGGGGATCGTCGAGGATGTGGGTAAAGGTGTTACCTCTGTCGCTCCGGGTGATCATGTCATTCCGCTCTATATTCCCGAAGACCCGAACTGCCCGATGATCCGTTCGGGCAAAACCAATCTCTGCTCGACTATCCGCGAGACACAGGCGCTCGGTCTGATGCCAGACGGCACCAGCCGTTTTTCATATAAGGGCCGCCAGATCTTTCATTACATGGGCACCAGCACGTTCAGCGAGTACACCGTGCTGCCCGAAATTGCCGTGGCGAAGATCACCAAAGAGGCGCCGCTTGCGAAAGCCAGCGTCATGGGGTGCGCCGTCCCGACAGGTATGGGAGCCGTGCGGAACGCCGCGAAAGTGGAAGCGGGATCGACTGTGGCCGTCTTTGGTCTCGGTGCGATCGGCATGGCCGTCATTCAGGGGGCTGTCATGGCCGGTGCTGCAAGGATCATCGGCATCGACACCAATCCGGCGAAGTTCCTGCTGGCCCGAAATCTGGGGGCGACCGATCTCGTCAATCCGACCGATCATACCGATCCAATCCAGAAAGTTATCGTGGAGATGACGGGTGGCGGCGTGGATTATTCCTTTGAGGCGATCGGTCGGGTCGATGTCATGCGAGCGGCCCTTGAGTGTTGCCATAAAGGCTGGGGTGAATGCACAGTCATCGGTGTCGCTGGGGCTGGCGAGGAGATCTCGACGCGGCCTTTCCAGCTGATCACGGGACGGGTCTGGCGGGGCACGGCCTTTGGGGGGGTAAAAGGGCGTTCGCAGTTACCCGGTATGGTCGATGAATGGCTAGCGGGGAAGTTTAGCGTTGACCCTTACATCACCCACAACATGACTCATGATCGGATCAATACGGCATTTGACCTTCTGCATCGGGGAGAGGCCATTCGTTCTGTCATGCACTATCAGCCAGGCGAAACCCTGTCGAATAACCTGCCCGGCAAAATTCTGACCGATCTTTAAGGAGACGAAACGTGGCTATGCTGAGACCTAATCCACGTGGTGATTTTCCCGTAGTTTCTGAAAGCGCCTTTGTCGACCCGACCGCGATCCTGTGCGGTCATGTGATTGTCGAGGACGATGTCTTCATCGGTCCCTATGCCGTTATTCGCGCCGATGAAGCCGATGAAAACGGCCATGTCGAGCCCATCCGGATCGGGAGTGGATCGAACATTCAAGACGGTGTGGTCATCCACTCAAAAGATGGCGCGGCTGTGACAATCGGATCGCGCACATCAATCGCCCATCGCTCGATCATCCACGGTCCTTGCATTGTTGGAGACGAGGTATTCATTGGCTTCAATTCCGTGATCTTCAACTGCACGGTCGAACGGGGTTGCGTGGTAAGGCATAACTCCGTTGTCGAAGACTGCGTCTTGCCGGAGCAGTTTTATATTCCGTCCACGACAACAATTCATTCGAATACAGATCTATTGACGATTACGCAGGTCACTCAGGATGCGACGGCATTTTCTGAGAGCGTCGCGGAGATGAATGTTAGTCTGGCACACTCCTATCGACGTATAGCCAATCAACTTTAAAACTTCCGTCAAGGGACGCAATTAAAGAGGTACGAACCAATTTTGGCTGAATGGGGACCTTATTCTCCTGGAAAAACCGGAGGGTTTTTAGAGCCCTCCGGTTTGTCGGTTCGGTGAACACCACGGGCGCCAGGAAATCCAGTTGGAACCGCATATCTGGCGATCATCTGCTAAGTGGACACTATCGTACCATGAGCAGTGGCCCACGAGGTTTTGCCTGACACGCCAGGATGTAGCCCGCCTTCTTGTCTGCCGCCGATAGACCGACTTCGCAACCGGTTGTGATGGTGCCTTTTATGAGCTTGACTTTGCAGTGTAGGTTGTGCCCGATAGCGAGAAGCTGATCGGATATTCCTTGGTGTCCGGCAGGTTATCTCCGTGCGACAGAACGCCGCCGAACGATTCACAGGCGATCCGTTCAGGTGAAGTCCCGAGTTCATCACACAATACAAGCGCCGCGGCGACCATAGCAACTGGGCCGCAAATACGCATATGATGATCGGCTATAAAACGGAAGGGAAGCCGTTCACCTACCAGCGGGCGTCGTCTGAACGAACGGATATCTGGCGTTTCGGCTCGCACGTGAATGATATACATGGTGCCCGCTCAGAATCCTGCGGGGCGTTTGTTTTCTTCCAACGCCGTGCATGCCGCTGCATTGTTATACGTTGTAACGATATCGTTCAGTGCGATCCTTGTGTTAACGCCGGTGCGTGCAGACCGAGTATTGATCGCTACACGAAAAAAATGATTAAAGCGCGCGGGATTAGACCATGCCGGCTGCGTCCGGCGCCTGTACTCTGCGAAGCGGCGGGCAAAAGCATTGTCTCTCTGACCAGTTAGCGGATCGCGAGACGGCACGACACAACGCTGACAGGGGTTTATTCCCAACCACTCTGTGCCACCAAGGTGAAACTCGACTTCGTCTCCAAGTCCTCCGAACAGTGCATCTTCCCAAAAAGCCGGGACGCCCCCGATCTCGATATTGGTCCGAAAGCGGGCCCGAACTTGCTCGACTGGCAACCCGAACCATATTCCAATCGTCTCTAGCGTCGCAACGCTGATGATAGTCGGACCAGGCGAATCCGTATCATCAGGATGTCCCGTAGTGGTATCCGCCCGAAGGTGGACTGGAAAACCGAAAAACCGACTTAGCCATGCCTCTATTGGTCTTGCAGTGCCATCAAGATTGAACAGAACAGTAGGCAGACCTCGACCAGAGTCATCTCGTAGGCTTACGGTCCGTTTATCAAGATCGAAACCAGCGCGGATGCGATGAATCTCTGCGTGGTTCTTGCCGTTAACCACACGCCCCTGTGCGTCAAATAGAGCCCAGCACCGGTCGTCTGCCAAGGCCCCGCTAGTAAGAACCCGCGCATTTGTGACTTCCACCGGATCCAATGATTTAATCGGAAAGATCAGAATGCGGGAGATAAACGGAACCGATCTGGTCATTTTTCATAATCTCGCGAGGAAATTTCAGATGTTAGAAACTATGTTGGAGCGGCGGATCTAATACGTCATGGCAGCCTTGTTTTGAGGACTGTATTGGTGATTGCAATGAGACGCCGTACGATAGCGACGATCACCAGTTTGTGTGGTTTACCCGATTGTTTCATGGGTTTGGAAACATCTTTCAGAAGGGTTTATGGCACGCAGTTGCCAATCCTGCCTGAAACAGGGGCTGACGGAGAAATCTTCCTCCCCTTGAAATGACACGTTTTCTATGCATCACGCCATTGTCATGAGCCATTGGTGCAAGTCCGGCCATGGCAGAGGCTTCTGTTGCCAGAATACGATCAAGTCCTGGCATTTCAAACGGATAGTGTTTCTTTTTCTAACTGATCCTGGCCACTCGGCCCCTCTGTTCTGACGTCGACATCCAAGGCTTGAATCACATCAGACCGATTTTCCAAACAGACTCTCAAGCCGTCGATGCCCGCCCGAGCCTGATCTTATACGGAAAAATGGAATAAGCGCTTGAATATAAGTGAGCGTTCACTTACCTTACTTCCGTAAGGAGAACCCATGCCGACCTCACGCCGTTCCAGATTGTCCGCGACTGACCGCAAGCAGGCCATCCTGTCCGCTGCAGCTCCCATTTTCGCCCGGCTCGGTCGGGACGGTGCGACGACCAAGGAAATCGCCAGAGCCGCTGGTGTTTCCGAAGCTTTGCTTTATCGGCACTTTACCAGCAAGGACGTGCTTTATGCGGCGCTTGAAACTCACTGCGTTGAAGCGAATGCAGTTGGCAGCCGTATTCTCGCCGAGGTGACGCCTTCAACTGAAACACTGGTCATGGGTGTCGCCATACTCGTGCACGCAGTGTTTCCCGGTATTGGCGATGCGCAGTCTCACGAAGACACCAAACGCCTTGTGACGGCCAGCCTGCTTGGCGATGGCCAGTTCGCAAAGGCGTTCCTCGACCAGCATGTAAAGCCGTGGGTCAGCGTTTTTTCGCAATCATTCAGGGCGGCTCAAGACGCGGGAGACGTCGAATCTGGCATTCATATCGGTCATGCAGAGATATGGTTCGTCCATCATCTAGCGAATACTTTGCATCTCATCAGCCTGCCCGACATCACGGTCGTTGAATACGGCATCACACGAGACAAGCTGGTCGAGAACACTATCCGGTTTCTGTTGCGCGGGCTCGGCCTCCAGAACGCCGTCATAGACCGGCATTACGACCCGAAAAAACTCAAGATGATCATTATATCAATGGATCAGAAAATATGATGGAACCGATCAGGACTATAGGCGTCATCGGTGCAACGGGGCGGCTTGGCGCGCCAGTTGCAGCGGAACTGGCAAAACATTTTCAGGTGAGGGCAATCGTTCGTTCGCCAGACAAAGCTCGGAGGATACTGCCGCCTAATGTCGAAATCGCCCAGGCAGATCTGCGGGACATTGCGGGGTTGCACAAGGCGCTCGACGGGGTGGATGCGCTCTATCTCAACCTTGCGACCGACACGGCGGATTTGACGCTTCCCTTCTACGAAGAGAGGGAGGGTGTGCGGAACTTGATGAGCGCCATCAAAGGGTTGAATATTAATTATATTGCTAAAATCGGTGCTCTGGGCGCCTATCCTCCCGCGCTCAACACTATCAGACATAACATCGTGCCCAATATTATTCGGATGGAAGGGCACAAAATCATCGCGGATTCCGGTATTCGTCATACGTTTTTCGCGCCGACCCATTTCATGGACCTGCTCCCAAATATGATCAGCGGTCGAGCGCTCCAGTGGATCGGGAATACACACATCAAAATCTGGTGGATCAGCTCCGCCGATTATGCGCGCTGGGTGATTGAGGCGTTTCAGAATCCTGAGGCAATGCCTGTACATTGCCCCGTACAGGGGCCGGAAGCGATCTCCGTCAGGCAGGCGCTGGAGCGGTTTGTCCGAAATTATGATCCGACACTTAAAATTCGCGTGGCTCCACTTTGGATCATGCGGATGATCGGTCTTTTTAATCCGAAAATGAAGTTCGTCGCGCATTTGTTTGCGTATTTCGGGGATCACGAAGATCCGTTCTATGCCGAAAAAATCTGGCAGGAACTGGGCAAGCCCACAACGACGCTCGAGATGTTCGCGCAGGAGCTGCGGCAAAGTCGGCATTTACAACAAGGCGCGAAATGAGCGGGTCAGGGAATAAAGCGATGATCACACCTAAATGTCTGAAAGACGGCCAAACAGGACGGGTCATGCCGGTCGTAGACTTTAATCGCTGTGAGGGAAAAGACGCCTGCGTCGCCGTATGTCCTTACGACGTGTTTGAAGTGCGCAAGATCGATCCGTCCGATTATCGCGATCTTTCATTTGTGGGCAAAATCAAGAGCTATGTCCACGGAGGGATGGTCGCCTATACCCCGCATGCTGATCAATGCCGTGCTTGTGGTTTGTGTGTGAAAGCATGTCCTGAGCGCGCAATCAAATTGGTAAAAATTTGACGTTCATACAAAGATGACTGCGCATTTTTTTCTATAATCAGAATTTCTGCTGATGTAAGTCGTCATGACTCCTCGTGCTTTGGGGAAGCTATGACAGCCTATCTCTTTCTGGAGAGATTTATCTGTCATAGCTATTTTGAGCGCCCATTAAAAATCTCACTTTACATGACTACCCAATACTGATGCGACAGCATCGCGCAGCCATACTGCGGCAGGATCACGATCACTCCGGGCTGACCAGATCATCGATACTGCCGGGATACGCAAGTTCAGTGGAACGGGACGGATCGTTAAACCGAAATGCGCGGCATGTTGCTGAGCGATCCGGCTGGGAAGCGTAGCCAGAACGGGGGCGGCTGCTGCGGCAGCAAGTGCCGTCAGAAAATCTGATGCAGCGAGGACCACGTTGAGTTCCTGACCAATCTGCATCAGTGCGTCTGACAGGCATCCCTGGATGTCATCTTTCAGCGTCATGAGAACATGGGGCAATGCAAGATAACGCTCAACCGTGATTGGAGCATCCGGATCGATCAGCTTCGGGTTGAAGCAGCAGACGAGAGACTGCTCATACAACGATACCCCACAATGGCGTTCCAAACCGAAATCAAAACACCCAACTGCGATATCCAGCGCCCCCGTATCCAGTAATGTATAGACCTCACTCCGAGGAGATCCACGTGACAGCAGTCGTATTCCAGGTGCATGCCGTTGCAAATAGGCCGTCAGTTTAGGCATCAGAAAGACTTCAAGTTCGGACGAAAAGCCGAAACGAAAGATGCGCTGTTCCGTCGCAGGATCAAATTGTTCCTCAGACATCAGGATGTGCTGAGCCTGCCTTAACAACTCCGCAACATGTGACGCCATGGTTGACGCTTTGGCGGTCGGTTGCATGACAGCACCGGTTCTGACGAGCACATCATCGTCCAGTAACATTCGGAGGGTGGCGAGTGCATGGCTCATTGCGGGTTGTTGAATGCGAAGGCGTCGTGCCGCCTTTGTGACGCTGCGTTCTGAAACGAGGGCGTCGAAAGCAATCAGAAGATTGAGATCGAAGGAACGAAGATTGAAATGATCAATGGGTTTCATATTTCAAATCGATTTGTATGATGTTTGCGCGCACCCTAACGTCTGATGCGACGTAAAACAATCGTATTGAGTCAATCATGGCAGCAGCTTTTCAAGTGGGTGACGCCCGTGTCACGCGTATTCCCGAACTTCATTGGGATAACGCGCGCCCTCACAAACTGTATCCGGATATCGACGCTGAGGCACTTGCAATATTCGGTCCGTATTTGACGCCAGGATCATTTAACCCCGTGACCGGTGGGCTCGCGCAGGGAACTCATGCGTGGCTTGTTCAGGTTTCTGGTCTCAATATCCTGGTTGATACCGCCACAGGAAACGACAAGCCGTTACCTGCCGCACCGGCACTGGATCATCTGCATACGTCGTTTCTCGAACATCTTGCAGCCGCAGGCGTACAACCGGAGCAGGTTGATACCGTTCTGCATACGCATATTCATGCCGATCATGTTGGATGGAATACGCGTTTGCACAACGGAAAATGGGTGCCGACCTTTCCGAAAGCCCGTCATGTTTTCTCAGTGATTGAGGCCCGATACGGCGCCAGCAATGACGGTATTGACCCTGCTCCAGACCTACCTCCAGAGATCTTAGGGCGCCCGGACCATCGCCCACTCCCACGTGTCTATACAGACAGCATGCTCCCCGTTATCGAAGCCGGGCTGGGAGAGGCGATTATCATCGACGGTCAAGATCTTCTTGCAGGTTTCTCTTTTCATCCGACCCCTGGGCACAGCATCGATCATGCCTCGATCCGGCTGCGGTCGGATGGTGAAGACGCGTGGTTTACAGGAGATGTCATGCACCATCCTCTGCAGGTTTATCGTCCGGATCTGCGGTCCGTTTACTGCGAATTCGTTCAGCCTGCCGAGCGCTCGCGGCAGTGGTTTCTTGGAGAAGCGGCGGAAAGCGGGAGTCTCTGCTTTACCAGTCATTTCGCGGAAACGGGTGCCGGATATGTCAGGCGTCGTCCAGAAGGTTTTGCATGGGAATTTGCGCAACTAAATGTAGGAGACGCCAGATGACAAATCTGCTTATGGAAAACCTGTTCATTCCGAGTGATACGGACAATATCTCTCTTCATCTGCGCCATAAACGACGTGCAGACATCCAGATATTTGGTTCACAGCGCACTATCTTGCTGATGCATGGCGCGACGTTGCCGGCAGAAAGTCTTTTCGATGTTCCTGTTGGGGAGGGGGCATTCATGGATGTTCTCTCGCGGGAAGGATTTGACGTTTATGCGCTCAACGTGCGGGGCTTCGGAGGATCAACGCGTCCTGATGGAATGGGAGGTGCACCTGAAGCTGCGCTGCCTCAGGTCAGGACCGAAACAGCAGTACGCGATCTGAGTACTGCTGTTGACTATCTTCTCGCAACGCTTGCCATCCCACGTCTTTGCCTGATCGGAATGTCCTGGGGTGGCACGGTTACCGGCGCATATACGGCTGCTCACAATGACAAGGTGGAGAAATTAACGCTGATTGCACCGCAATGGATCAATGACGGGGTTTCTCGTCTGGATCCGGGTGGTCCAGTGCCTGCTTATCGCCGCTTTAATGTTCAGGCATTTCGCCAGCGCTGGCTTGAAGGCGCACCTGAGCAGAAACGCGAAGAGATTCTGCCAGCAGGGTGGTTTGAACAGTGGGCCGCAGTTATTCTTGCGAGCGATCCCGCAGAGCAGGATGGAGTGATCCGGGCGCCTGCGGGTGTCATTCAGGATGTGCGTGACTACTGGTCCGCAGGGAAGGCGTTTTACAGTCCCGAAAAGATCACGGTCCCGGTTCTTCTGCTTCATGCTGAGTGGGATTTGGATGTAACTACTCAGCAGATGGGAAACCTGTTTCCACGTTTTCTCAATGCCCCGTATCGTCGCTGGACGGAGATTGGGGAAGGAACGCATATGGTGGTTATGGAAAGGAACCGATGGCAGGTGCTTGAAGAAATTCTGATCTTCCTGCGGACTGCCCCTCATTCAAAGGGTTAAATTCTAGGAAGTGTCCTGATCTGCCGCGTGTTTGACCTGTTCTAGCGGGATAGACGCGATCCATCATTGAAGTGGATCTCGTCGGGATTGCTTGCAAAACGAGCTGCTTTCTCGTCCAGGAAAAATGAGCACTCTCAGGTCGCCTCGGCCGCAGCATTTCGCCTGATAGCCTGAGGCGGCTGATGGAACTCCCGCAGGAAGGCGCGTCGCATCCGTTCGGGATCATGAAAGCCTGTCATGACGGCGATGGCTTCAATGGGGAGGGTAGATCTCTCCACCTGCTCGCGTGCGGCTTCGAGACGCAGTCGTTCGACTGCTTTTGCGGGGCTCATCCCCACCGCTGCCCGGAAACTGCGAGAAAAATTTCGGGGGCTCATGCCGGCCTGACTGGCCAGAATATCCACGGTCAGGCGCTGTTCCAGGTTGGACCGGATCCATCCCAACAGTTCGGCAAAGCGTTCCTGAGGGCTCGTCATCTCGAGGAGTGCCGAGAACTGGGACTGTCCTCCGGGACGGTGATAGAACACCACCATTTGCTGCGCCGTACGACGGGCAATATCGGCCCCAAGATCTTCGGCAATCAACGCCAGCGCCATGTCGATGCCAGCGCTGATCCCCGCAGATGTCCAGATCAGGCCATCATGAATATGAATGGCATCTGCCGAAACCCGGATTTTAGGGAACTGTGCTGCCATGGCCGGGGCTTGTTGCCAGTGTGTCGTCACACGACGGCCATCAAGCATGCCAGCTTCTGCCAGCAGGAAAGCCCCTGTACACACACTGCAGATACGTCGCGCATTTCTGGCCTGATGCCTGATAAAGTTCAGTAATTCTGGGCAGCTCATAGCCTGCCTGTGGCCTTCGCCTCCGACAACGATAAGCGTATCGAACGACCCTGCCGCCGCGAGCGGAACCGTCTCGATCGTCATCCCGGAAGACGACCGGACCAGACCACCATGGTGGGACAGGGGCGTCATCTCATACGGAGCCGCCCCAAATCCTCCGGCAAGCTCGAAGGCTGCCGTCACTCCGGCAGCGTCGAGCAACTGGAAGTCTGGATAGAGAAGAATACCGATCTGTCTGGTCATGGCTTGAAATGAGGGATCGTTGTCCTTTCGTCAAATGCTCTTTTGGAAAACACTGACAGGTCTCGGATCAACTCGTGATCCGTCCCCGAACCAGAGGCGAAATTTCCTATGTCCCGACCCCCATTGCCTCCCTTCAATGCTGAAACTGCTGCTCAGAAAGTCCGCCTCGCGGAAGATGCCTGGAATGGCCAGGATCCTGAAAAGGTGGCGCAGGCCTATACGACCGATAGCCAGTGGCGCAATCGCCTGGAATTCATCCACGGACGAGAGGACATCGTGGCGTTCCTGACGCGCAAATGGGAGCGCGAGCAGGAATACCGCCTTATCAAGGAACTCTGGGCTTTTCAGGATAACCGGATCGCGGTCCGCTTTGCTTATGAGTGGCAGGATCAGGCCGGACAGTGGTTCAGATCCCATGGGAACGAGAACTGGGAGTTCGATGAAAACGGGTTGATGCGTTACCGCGCAGCGTCAATCAACGACCAACCTATTTCGGCGACCGGCCGTCTGTTCCACTGGCCTGAGGGGCGGCGTCCCGACAGTCATCCCGGTCTTTCGACGCTGGGATTGTAACTGTCCGGACGCGTTTCCTTAAGGCGTTGACTGGAACGCCTTGCGGCCTTCTGCGTCCAGCGCCGCGAAGTCTTCATCGGACAGTGTGATGTCGGCAGCCGCGACATTCTGTTCCAGATGGGCGACCTTGGACGTGCCAGGGATCGGAAGCATCGCCTTGCTGCGCATCAGGACCCAGGCAAGAGCAATCTGGCTTGGATGCGAGCCGTATTTCTTCGCCATCGTGTCCAATATGGATCCCGGCCTGGCGAGGTCGCCGGCGGCGAGAGGGAACCACGGGATGAACCCGATGTTCTGCTGCGTGCAGTAGTCGAGTACGTCCTCGCTGGTGCGATCGACGAGATTGTAGCGGTTCTGGACGGTCGCGACCTCGAAGAATTTCGATGCTGTTTTGATGTTGTCGACAGAGACCTCGCTCAGTCCTGCATGACGGATCAGTTTCTGATCAATGAAGGAGCGGATCGCGTCGAACTGTTCGTCTGCCGGGACTCTGGGATCGATCCGGTGGAGTTGCCACAGATCAATCTGCTCGACGCCGAGGTTGCGCAGGCTTTTGTGCACCTGCTGCAATAGATATTCCGGCCGTCCGACCGGTTTCCAGATGTCGGGGCCGGAGCGGGTGAGGCCGCCTTTCGTCGCGATGACCAATCCTTTGGGATAGGGATGCAAAGCTTCCCTGATCAGCCATTCGGAGACGTCCGGACCATAGGAATCCGCCGTGTCGATGAAATTGACGCCGAGTTCTGGGAGGCGCCTCAGTGTGCGGATGGCCTCGTCGTGATCGGCGGGCGGTCCCCATATACCCTGGCCAGTGATGCGCATCGCACCGAAACCAAGCCGGTTGATGCCGAGATCGCCGCCAATCCTGAATGTGCCTGATCGGGAAGCGTTAGAGGGGGACTGGATCATGGGTTTAGGTTCCTTCATGACAATGTCGTCTCTGAGGCCAGTATCTCGGCCAGTCTGTCGAAAGCTGGCTGGTAGATCTGTGTCGGCATCCGGGCCTCCATACTGGCGGCATGTTCGGCTGGGGCCTCGAACTGCCCCCGCCATTGGATGAACGTGTGGTCGCTCTTCGTTATGGGAAGAAGGCTGATGGTAGAGCGATAGTTCCGGACCGGCAGGGCTGATTCAACGATCGAGAACGTGACCGCGTGATCCACGTCGGAGAGTGCCAGAAGCTGTTCGCGGATGAGTCCGACATCCCCCATCTCAACCAAGCGGATTGCGCCGACGCGGTCACCGGACTCATTGCCTTCGATCACGCAGCTTCTGACGCCCGGCAACCAGCGTCCAAGAGCGCCGAAATTACGGACCAGCCGCCAGACAGAGGGAAGGGATGCAGGAATGATACTACTGGCCATAACGTGGATCATGAGGCTGGCTTCGCTTGGAATTGTGTGGCCCTCATAGCGACTGCCCTCCCGTCACCTCGATGCGTTGGCCATTCATCCAGCGCATGTCGTCCGACAGAAGGGCACGGACCGCAGCTCCGATATCGTCGGGCTGTCCGACACGCCCGAGGGGTGTGATGTCTGCAAGGCTTTTATTGATCGTGGCATCGTCACGGACCAGACCACCACCGAAGTCCGAGGCGATCGCACCAGGGGCGACGGCGTTGACGGTAATGCCTCGCTCTCCCAGTTCTTTTGCCATGTAGAGTGAGATGACTTCGGTAGCGGCTTTCATGGCTGAATAAGGTCCATGATCCGTTAGGTAGAAACGGGTCGCGGCAGAGGTAATGTTGAGAATACGACCGCCGTCCCGAATCAGGGGCAGGAGGGCCACCGTCAGAAGATAGGGGCCTTTGAAATGGATGTTGTACTGGTTATCGAGCTGTTCGGATGTCGCAGCATCGAAGCGAGTGTGAATGATATTGCCTGCGTTCTGAACGACATAACTCAGTGCACTGTGCTCGAACTCATGTGAGAGAAGTGCTCTGACCTGTCCGGAAAAATCCGCGAACGATTCATGGTCCACGATATCCAGCTTCAGCATGCGCAGTTTTGCATTTTGGCCGACGAGGGCTGCTTCGGCAGCGTTCGCCTCGTCTTCGTTGGAGTGATAGGTCCCGATCACGTTGATGCCCGAGGCAATCAGATGTTTCGCGATACTGTATCCGATGCCGCGATTGGCACCCGTGACGAATGCGATGTCCTGTTTGCTCATAACTGGATTCCTTGGCCGAGACACGGCGATGTGTTCCGGAATTTAATTCCGTACTGGATGGTCCATAATATGTGCGCAAAACAGGGTCAAGGAGTTATGGAGTGGTCGATATGGAATTAACGGCATAAGGCTTGGCCTGTTGCAGGCTCATCAATGTCTGGCAGACCGTTTCACGGCGTGGTGAGCAGCGCGTTGGCATCCCATAAGGTCAGAAGCGAAGTGATGGCGGCATCCAGATGTGTTGACGTCATCCCGTCCCGCGCTTCGCATGTCATGCCATGGAAAAATGTCGCGAAAATATCGGGCAGGGCCGCTGTTGTCGCGCAATCGCGCAGTTCGCCGCGGGCAATCGCGCGCTCCACGCAGACCCGGATTCCGGTCCGCGTCCGCTGGCGCTCTGCAGCGAGAAGGGCCTGAACGGCTTCGTTTTCGGGCGAACAGTTACTGGCGCCCGAGACGACCAGACAGCCACAGGGATGCGTCCGGGTCGCCTGCATACGCGCTGAACCGCGCAAAGTCCGTTCAATCGCATCCCGCGGTATCAGGTTTTCGTCCCATAAGGGCGACATCACCTGTCCGTAGGTCGCCAGATAATGCTGCACGACTTCGCGAAACAAGGCTTCCTTCGAGCCGAACGCGGCATAGAAACTTGCCGGCGAAATATTGCCCATGCAGGATTTGAGCTGTGTCAGGGAGGTCGGTTCGTAGCCCTGCGCCCAGAAAAGCGTCATGGCGGCATTGAGTGCTTTGTCCCTGTCAAACTCCCGGGGACGCCCTGTTCGCGCCATGGTATTGCTCCTTTTGAAAGATTTTCATATTAAGTGATCCAGAAGTAATTGCCAAGAATTTACGCTCTCATATATAGATCATTCGATCCATATATGAGAGCCGCATGACCTCCAAGACGATACCCCTTCGCAGAAGTCCCGATGACAGATTACCTATGGCCGGCTTACTCGCCTTGGCGATGACTGGCTTCATCTGCATTATGACTGAAACTCTTCCTGCAGGTTTGCTGCCTGAGATCGGGGCTGGGCTGCATGTTTCCCCCGCCTTGGCAGGGCAGATGGTCACGGCTTACGCCTTGGGCTCCCTGAGTGCTGCGATCCCGCTAACATTGGCCACACAGCGCTGGCGGAGAAGGCGGGTTCTACTGCTGGCGATCATTGGTTTTGTAGTTTTTAACTCCATCACAGCATTCTCGACGGATTATGACCTGACCCTCGTGGCGCGATATGGCGCGGGTGCAGCGGCAGGGCTCGCCTGGGCCCTGCTGGCCGGCTATGCACGCAGAATGGTGACACCCGCTCAGCAAGGACGTGCTCTGGCTATCGCCATGGTTGGCACGCCGATCGCGCTTTCTGTAGGTGTTCCGGCGGGCACTTGGCTGGGCGCGGCTGTGGGATGGAGACTGGCCTTCTGGATCATGTCGGGTGCCACCTTGCTGTTAATTGTCTGGGTTCTGGCGAAGGTTCCTGATTTTCCAGGCCTTGCACATCATGAGCGCCAGCCGTTCGGTCATGTCCTGCGAACACCGGGGGTGCGATCTGTTCTGGGCGTCGTGGTAACATGGATGCTCGCGCATAACGTTCTCTACACTTATATCGTACCGTTCATTACACCGGCAGGGCTGGCAGGAGAGGCGGACCGCATCCTCCTGCTTTTTGGCCTTGCTGCCCTTGCAGGCATCTGGCTCACCAGTTGCACGGTCGATCATGCCCTCCGGCTTTCTGTTCTGGTCAGTCTGGCAATATTCGCTGCTGTTGCAGTTTTTTTTGCAATTGGATCAGCATCGCCTGCGGTGATCATGATTGGCGTTACGATATGGGGTCTGACTTTCGGAGGGGCCGCGACGTTGCTCCAGACGGCTCTGGCTGATGCAGCCGGGGAGGGTACAGATGTTGCGTTATCGATGAATGTCGTCGTCTGGAACAGCGCCATAGCCGGCGGTGGCCTGTTGGGTGGTGTGTTGCTGGAAACGTGGGGAGCTCTGTCATTCCCCTGGATTGTGATGGCACTCGCTGCTGTAAGCTTCCTGATCGCATGGCAAGCCCGCTCCTATGGGTTCCGACCTGGCCATCGGCTCGGGCATGGAAAAGAAAACTGAGTATTCGATGACAAGCAGCGGATTGCGTTACCGCGTGATCACGCCCTGGCTAAAGATTGGTGCGCCGCTATACCTGCCAGGACACCCGACGCTGCTGCGACCGTTGCATTATGCATCGGGCTAGCCGCATCCCCAGCTACATAGACCCCGGACACAGAGGTTGCGCCCCAGGTATCGACCTTGATGAACGGACCGGTAGGTCCGTTTTCCAGAATACAGCCCAGATCCTCGGCAATCGGGCTGGCAGGTCTGGTTTTCGGTACCGTGAACACAGCTGCGACTTCAATGAGCCGTCCATCCGCCAGCTTCACGGCATCCAAACCAGGAGCATCTCCGATGAGAGAAATGATTGGAGTACGTTCGATCACGACGCCGCGCTTGTTAAGCAACATTGCCTGCTCTGGATCAGGCTCGTAAATTCCCTGAGTGAAGTAAGTTGTTGGCCCCCAATCGGGTATTAATGTTGCCTGATGGATTGACATTGGGTTTGTGGCGATAATTCCAAGCTGATGATTGCGGACCTCATATCCGTGGCAATAAGGACAATGAAGAACGGTCTTGCCCCATCGTTCCGCTACACCAGGGATATCGGGCAAAGTATCGGAAACGCCAGTAGCGAGTATCAGCCGCTTCGCCTGAAATTTTGCTCCGTTGGCTAGAGACACAGTAAACGTCTTGCCATTCCGTGCCACCTTCTGCGCGTCGTTCTGCAAGATCTGCGCAGTTGGATATCGTCGTAATTGTGCAGTGGCTTCACGCATAATGGTGTTCGGCGCTTTGCCGTCCTGGCCGAGGAAACCATGAGACGCGTCTGCGAAGCGGTTTCGCGGTAAGCCAGCATCGATCAGCAAAACGCTCATGCGAGCCCGTGCCAGCTGAATAGCTGCCGCTTGTCCGGCAAAGCTGCCGCCTATCACGATCACATCATACATGGTTAAATCCTATTCAACTTCATATGTAATGTCTGAAGTTACATATATGCATATCAGCTTTTTGCAACTCTTGATGTGACATGATAGAAGAGCCTAAAGGGCAGGCGATGCAACTGGACGGGCGATTATCGAGAATGATGCATTTGCTGATCCATATGGATCGCGCGAATGGGCCCATCACCTCCGGTGAAGCAGCGGAAATGCTGCATACCAATCCGGTTGTTATTCGGCGTACGATGGCAGGCCTGCGGGATGTGGGGTTCGTTCGTTCCATCAAGGGGCACGCTGGCGGGTGGACGCTTCTGAAGCCGCTGGAAAGTATCTCGATGCTTGATGTCTACAAAGCCGTGGGGCAGCCACGTATTTTCGCAATTGGCCTGGCCGACCCGGCGCCCGATTGCCTCGTCGAGCAGGCCGTAAATGCGTCAATGACGAGCGCACTCGAAAAAGCTGAGGCGCTTCTGATTGCTCAACTAGGCGAGGTCACTCTTGCAGCAATCGCCAAAGATTTTGACCGGCGCTTTTCTGCGTCTTGTGCGAACTCTCCCTGAACCAGGGTAGTCTGCCGCTTTAGAGCTCAAAAAGCTTTGCAGTTACTCGATGGAATGAAGCTCAAACGTAAAGCCGCACAATGCATAAAAATGGTAGCGGCTGTTTGCAGGGGACCCTTCTTCTATGTGAGGTGTGCTTTGAGAGACCTTTTTGCCATAAACCTGTCTTTCATCGCGGAAACAAACGTTCGAACATTTACGGACTGACGTTCTTTGGCAGGGAACAGGATGAAGACCGGAAGTACTGAGGCGGGGGTGTCAGTCAAAATTCTTCGAAGCTGCCCATTTTCAACAAATTGGTGAGTTTGGTAGGATAATGCCGTGACGATGCCTAGATCTTCGGTGGCGGCTGTGAGAGCCGCATCGACACTGTTCACGAAAAGCCGGGGCGAGACTTTTATCGAAAAACCAGATTTCCCGCCCTGTCGCCACTCAGAATATCCCGCTGCATATTCATTAACCTCAATGAGGCTATGCGTTGCGAGATCCTCAAAGACCTGTGGCTCTCCGTGTTTCTTCAGATAAGCTGGGCTGGCAACAAAAATTTTCTGGACCTCTCCGATTTTCTGCATCTTCAGGGCGCTGTCTTGTGGAGGCGCAATCCGGATGGCGAGATCAACTCCTTCTTCCACAAGATGAACAACCCGGTCTGTCAAAAAAAGCCTGATGTTCAATTGCGGCCAGGCTCTTAAAAGTTCTGTGACAACGGGAAGGACGTGTACCCGTCCAAAAATAACGGGGGCGGTAATCGACAATACTCCTTGGGGAGCAGTCCTCGCACCTTGCGCTATAGCAATCGCACCATCTAGGTGTTTAGTCCCGTGGTTTGATGGGTTGGATTAATGATGAATCTTTCTGGCTCTGAAGTCCATATTTTGCAGACATATTCGTAAGGTGTGAGGCCACTGAGGGTCTTGAGTCTTCGCCCGAAA
>NZ_JAGEKJ010000022.1:0-24047 GCF_049887835.1 Gluconobacter sp. NFX36
GGGCCAGCCGCTCTTCAACATCAAAGAAACCAGGCTGCTTCATCTGCCATCATCCCCAATCAACGCAGGAGAGATGGAATCACAGAGGAACCCTCAAATCCAGAAGGTTTTTCGAACCCTCCAGGTCAAACTCCCATCTTGCCGTAATAATGTCGGACATAGATCGGCGCGGCAGATGAGTATCAGTATTTGTCTGCTGGCCTCTACCACACATGGCCGCTGTTAATGCCCACACGACGCAATAATGCTGTCTTAGATGTGTTTGCTTTCGGACAATTACGAAGATGAACTCTGTGGCCAATTTGGGGACGGCAGTCGATATGAATGTAACCGCTGCGAAAGGCTGCTTTTCAGTCATTTTTCAGCGATATCGGACATTCCGCTTTCCCCCATTCCCGCCATTAGCCAAATGACTACTCAGCAATCATTCAATCCCATTTGCGGCACGCGAGAGTACGCCATACTGATCTGCACAGGCCCCAGGACCATGCCTGAACTCTGTGTGCTCATCGCCCCAGGCCTTGAGAGCCATGATGACAGGCTCAAGGGTCCGTCCACGTGGAGTGAGGCTGTATTCCACCTTTGGCGGAACTTCCGGATAAACCGTCCGTAACACGAACCCGTCGCGCTCCAGTTCGCGAAGCTGGGTTGTCAGCATTCTCTGGGTGATATTGGGCAAGCGCTTGCGGATGGCGTTGAAACGTAAGGTCCCCTGAAGCAGGTGATAGAGGATCACGCCTTTCCATTTTCCGTCGATGAGCTGAAGCGTTGCTTCAACAGCGCAGCCGGGGCTGCAATCGAGCGACTGATGGCGGATGCGGGTCATAACGGTATCATTTCCGACACTATGGGCGTTAAAAGTGCGTTCTTGTCTGAAAACAGCATAATGCTCACTCTTCTCCTCATTCAACAGAGGAGCAGACATCATGCGGGCCATCGGTTATCAGACGCCGCTTCCTATCGAAAATCCGGCGTCCCTTCAGGACATCAATCTGCCGAAACCCGTCCCTTCGGGCCGGGATCTTCTGGTGGAGATCAGGGCCGTGTCCGTCAATCCGGTTGATACGAAAGTCCGCCGCAGTGCAACACCGAACGCGGGCGAGTGGCGTGTCTTGGGCTGGGATGCCGCAGGCGTTGTCGTTGGAACCGGACCGGACGTCACGGATTTTTCTGTCGGCGATGAGGTCTTTTATGCGGGCGCGATCAACCGTCCGGGGACCAACGCCGAGTTTCATCTGGTCGATGAACGGATTGTCGGTCGCAAACCCCGCTCCCTGAACTGGGCCGAAGCCGCGGCCTTACCGCTGACCGCAATCACCGCCTGGGAGATGCTTTTCGATCGCCTGGACATTCATCGGTCTGTGCCGGGAACGACGTCCTCCATTCTGATCATTGGAGGTGCAGGCGGGGTCAGTTCCATGGCGATCCAGCTGACCAAGGTTCTGACTGATATCACGGTCATTGCCACGGCTTCGCGACCCGAAACGCAGGACTGGGTTACATCTCTCGGGGCAGATTACGTGATCGATCACAGCAAGCCTTTGGCCGCACAGGTTGCTGCCCTTCCTACGGGCGCCCCCGGTTTTGTTTTTTCCACGACGCAGACAGATCGGCACCTGGCAGAGATCGTCGCACTTCTAGCCCCTCAGGGACATTTCGGCCTGATTGATGACCCTGCTGAACTCAATGCTGTACCCCTCAAGCGCAAAAGCCTGTCCCTGCATTGGGAGCTGATGTTCACCCGCTCACTGTTCGGAACGGCAGACATCAGCATACAAGGGAAACTCCTGAACGAGGTGTCGCGCCTTCTGGACGAAGGGCGTCTCCGTACGACGCTCGGCAAAAATCTTGGCGCGATCACCGCCGCCAATCTGCGAGAGGCTCACGCTCTGATCGAGAGTGGTCAGGCCAAAGGCAAGATCGTGCTCGAAAGTTTTCCTGCCTGAGCGGAGAGAACCGTGACGAAAACAGTCAAAGCGCTTGAGAGGAGCAGACCTCATGAATGACGAAGAACATCTGATGACCCTGAACCGGACGGGAGGTCGCTTCGATCTGAATAAAATTGCCGCTGCGTTTCCCGAAACGGCGGACACGATGCTGCTGGACACCTATCTGACCGACAAGCCGGAAGCCAGTATCCGGGTCTTCAGGATTTATCGGGAAGTACCGCCGCATTATCATACCCAGTGCGATGAAGTGCTTCATGTCCTCTCCGGGACAGGCACGTTTTGGATCGATGATCCCAAGGAGGAAGCCCCGTTTGCACCCGGCCATCTTCTGGTGTTCCCCCGTCGGGCCGTGCATGCCGTACCCCGCATTCTGAGCCAGCCAGTTGTTTTCCTTGCTATCGACACGCCGCGACGGGCGCCAGATGACGTGGTGTTCGTGGATCCTGCCGACGGTACGCCGTCCGGTTTTATCGCAGGGATCTGACGGCATGGGAGTCATGAAACAGAATCAGCCGCATGCTTTCACAAAAAGAGGCCTGCGCAGGATCGCCATTGCCGTTTTCACGGGTTTCGTTGGGGTATGCGGGCATCCTGATCCTGCCCGTGCTCAGACCATCAGGATTGAGGCGACTACTAACGCAATAGACTGGAACGCCGTAGCGCTTGCTGGCGGTCATGTATTTGTCTCAGGCCCTCGCTGGACCGGGTTTTCCGGACCGGCCGTGGGTCTTCTGACGAAAAGCAAAGAGATAGAGCCGTTTCCGGATGCTGACTGGAATGGCTGGAAACCCGGACGGGATGCAACGCATCAGTTTGTCAGCGTCAACGCCCTCCATGTCGCTCCTGATAAAACGCTCTGGGTTGTTGACACTGGAACTCCGTCTTTTGGAGGTCCACCCGTACCCGGGGGAGCCAAACTGGTCCGCATTGATCCGGAATCAGGTCATGTGCTGCGGATCTATCCTCTGGGGCCAGAGATCGCGCAGGCAGGCAGTTATATCGACGATATCCGTTTCAACGGGAGGCATGCTTATCTGACGGATGCGGGCAAGGCCGCCCTGATCGTTCTTGATGTCGAAACAGGTCATGCACGTCGTGTTCTGGACAACGATGTTTCCACGCGCGCGCGGACAGATCGACCGATTGTCATGGATGGACACGTCGTGGAGAACCGTTCGCAACAGCCGCTTCTGGTGAATACCGATCCACTAGAAGTCAGTCCGGACGGGAAATGGCTGTATTTCGGGCCGCTTGAAGGGCCGTGGTCTCAAGTTCCGACAGCTCTGCTCGATGATCTCAATGTGTCGTCAACTGATCTGTCTGCGGCTGTTCAGCCGTGGGCAGATTTACCTCCAATCGGGGGCAGCACCATGGACATTGCCGGAAACCTCTACTTTACCAACCTGAAGGATAACGGCGTCTATCGCAGGGACGTTTCCGGGAAGATCACGAGACTGCTCAAGGATTCACGTCTGCACTGGGCGGATGCACCTTGCCTTGCACCGGATGGCCGACTGTGGCTGCCCGTCGCGCAACTGGACCGTCTTTCGATGTTTCATCAGGGGCATTCCCGCAGTCACCAGCCATTTTTGCTGGTATCTATCGATCTTCGATGACCATCAAACGCCATGATAATCGCCTGCGGGAAGTTTTCTCTCGTGCGAAGGTACTCGCGAAGTCGCTGTGCTTTGGCGGATATCGTCACCTGTAATGCCATCGAAGTTTGCCGGGATCTTTTGTCGGAAAGTCAGGGGGAGCAATCCATCGGCGTGTCTGGGCGGTAAGATGCCGCCGCCATGGACGTCAGCTATAATATTCATGAAGCCGTTAGCAGACCTTCGGCTTACCCCCTAGCGGACATTACATGTTGCTTCTGGTGCGGGTTGAAAGATCAGAGATCGATCCAGTTACAGCCCCTGAAGCCTTTGCCTCGGGATACCAATGTTATCACGGCAGCGTCAGCTGTGCGCATGTGAATTTTTCCCTGAGTTTTGCTTCGGGGAGAGATGAAGAGGAAGAATCCTCTACCTTCAGGTCTTTACGTCACCTCCAGGAATTTGCCTGAGCAACGAGTGGGCAACCAGCCTGTCTGTCAGGTGCAAATTGGCATTGACTTGCGTAATCGCATAAGAACAAAACAGGAACATATAGTCTTGAAATTCTGCCAGACAAGGGGCGATGGGCCTGTGCAATGAGTGCTTCTTCCAACACGAAACCAGCGCTGGAGACGTTGCGTGCTGCCATCAGCCGTCTGGAAGGTCATACAAACCGGCGTCGGTCTGTTCTGCCTTTTGGCGTGAGGGAGATTGATAGTCGTCTGCCAGGGGGAGGGCTCGCGCTGGGGGCGCTGCATGAAGTGGCCGGTGGCGGCAATGATGCGCTGCATGCTGCGGCAGCCGGACAGTTCGTCGCCGGGATCGCGGCCCGGACACGCGGCAAGGTGTTGTGGATCGTCACCCGTCAGGATGTGTTTGGTCCCGCGCTCAAACAGGCCGGTTTGTCCGGCCGAAGGGTCATTTATGTCGAGGCCGCCGCGGAAGCAGACGTGCTGGCGTGTTTCGAAGAAGGGCTACGGCATGGTGGTCTTGGGGCTGTAGTCGCAGACGTGGCGCATCTGTCGATGACAGCATCCCGCCGTTTGCAACTGGCGGCTGAAACATCCGGTGCGCTTGGCCTCGCGATCCGGCGCTGGCGCCGTCAGACCGGGGCCGCCGATTTTGGTCAGCCGACGGCGAGTGCCACGCGCTGGCGGGTGTCCGTATTGCCCTCGGTGGGGCTGCCGGTGCCGGGAGTGGGGCGGCCCCGCTGGTTGTTGGAACTGATCCGTGCCCGTGCGGGTGAATGCGCTGATTTTGAAGTGGAGGCCTGCGATGCCAAAGGGAGGCTCGCCTACAGTCGTTGTCTCGCGGGTGGTCTCGCTCTACCTGCCGCTCTGGTCAACAGACCGGATCAGGAAGCGGCTGGGGCACGACGCGCCCGCGCCTGATCTCCCTCTGGCGCTGGTAGGGCGGGATGGGCGTCGTCGCGTTGTGCTGTCGGCTGACCTGGCAGCCCGCAGGCTGGGTCTGCGTCCTGGCACGCCGGTCGCCAAGGCGCAGGCGCTCTATCCTGATCTGGTCTTCATGGATGCCGACCCCGAAGGCGACCGGCAGGGGCTGGAAAAGCTGGCGTTATGGTTCCAGAACCGTATTTCCCCTCTCGTCGCGACCGATCCGCCGGATGGCCTGATTCTGAACACCACGGGAGCCGACCATCTTCATGGTGGTGAGCGCACCATGCTCACGGACATGATCCATCGTCTGTCCAGTTCCGGCTTCAGAGCAAAAGCGGCCATAGCCGAAACGTGGGGCGCCGCTCATGCGCTCGCGCGCTATGGACAGGCGTCGCTGACTATCGTGCCGCAGGGGGACGTGGCTTCCGTCCTTTCTGACTTACCCATTGAAGCCCTGCGTCTGCCCACCAAGAGTGTCGAAGGACTGATAGCGCTAGGGGTGTCGCGGATTGGCCCACTCGCTGCGATGCCGCGGGCCCCGCTGACACTACGCTTTGGCCCCGACATAGCCCGCAGACTGGATCAGGCCTTCGGTCGCGTGAGTGAGGCCATCATCCCGATCCGGCCTGTTGACCCGGTGCAGGTGGTGCAAAACTTTGCCGAGCCGATCGCTGCGGGGGAGATCATCGCCCGCTATATTGGCAAGCTGGTTCCTGTGCTGTGTAAAAAGCTGGACGAGCGCGGGCAGGGTGTACGGCGTCTTGATCTGCTATTGAACCGTGTCGACAGCCGTACCGAAGCTGTTCGCGTGGCCACGGCGACGCCGGTGCGGGATATCAAACGTCTGACCCGGCTGCTGTGCGAGAAGATCGAGACCATCAATCCCGGTTTCGGCATTGAGCGTATGGTGCTGATTGCCTCGCTGGCCGAGCCGATGGACCGGCGTCAGACCGTCTCCTCCCTGATCCAAGAGGAAGAAGGCGATGTTTCCGACCTGATCGACACGCTGGCCAATCGGGTCGGCACCCATGCGCTTTATCGGTTTGCCGCGGTGGAGAGCGATCTCCCCGAAAGGTCTTTCTGCCGCGTGCCGGCTCTTGCCCCGGAAGAGGCAAAGGATTGGCCCAATCACTGGCCACGTCCGACACGTCTGCTGCCGTGTCCCGAACCGGTGCAGGCCATGGCAGAACTCCCCGACCAGCCGCCGTTGTTCTTCATCTGGCGTGGCGTTCGGCGCAAGGTGAAATGCGCGGATGGCCCGGAACGTGTTTTCGGGGAGTGGTGGAAGGATGACACCGAACTGACCATCGCCCGGGATTATTTCCGGGTGGAGGACACGAGCGGAGAGCGGTTCTGGCTCTACCGCGCGGGGGATGGTGAGCATGGCGAGACCGGATCGCAGGCCTGGTTTCTGCATGGCATTTTCGGGTGACGTCCTCAGTACCTCCTTATGCCGAGTTGCAGGTCACAACGTATTTCTCGTTCCTGCGCGGGGCCTCATCGCCCATCGAGTTGTTCGAGGAGGCGAAAGCGCTTGGGATTGAGGCGCTCGGGATCTGTGACCGCAATTCTCTGGCTGGCATGGTGCAGGCCCATGTTGCGGCGAAAGTGGCCGGAATTCGGCTGGTCGTCGGCTGTCGCCTCGACTTTACCGATTTCCCGCCTGTGTTGGCCTATCCGACCGACCGCGCTGCTTATGGACGGTTGTGCCGCCTGCTGACCATCGGCAAGGCCCGCGCCGGGAAGGGTAAGTGCCATCTGGTCTGGGAGGATCTGGTTCACTGGGGTGAAGGGCTGCTTGTCATCCTGATTCCGGATGTGGCCGATGACGCATGCGCCCTGCATCTGCGCAAGCTGAAAGGCGTCTTTGCCGACCGCGCCTTTATGGCGCTGACGCTGCTCCGGCGTCCCAATGACCAGATGCGGATTTATGAACTGGCGAACCTGGCGCATCAGGCAAGAGTGCCGACGGTCGTAACCAATGACGTGCTGTTTCATACCTATGACCGGCGCATCCTGCAGGATGTCGTCACCTGTATCCGGCACAACACCACCATCGACGACGCCGGGTTTGCCCGTGAACGCCATGCGGATCGCTACCTGAAACCGCCTAAAGAAATGGCCCGGCTGTTCAGCCGGTATCCGGAAGCTGTTGCGCGGTCCGTCGCTATCATGGAACGCTGCAGGTTCAGCCTTGATGATTTGGCCTATCAGTATCCGGATGAAGTCTCTGTTCCGGGCCAGACGCCACAGCAGGCCCTTGAAGCTCTGACCTGGGAAGGGGCGGACAGTTTCTATCCCGAGGGGATCCCTGACGAGGTTCGCAGGAGCCTTCAGCATGAACTCGCCCTGATCGCACGCATGGATTACGCACCCTACTTTCTGACGGTGCACAGCATCGTCCGTTACGCCCGTTCCCGGGGTATTTTGTGTCAGGGTCGTGGTTCGGCCGCCAATAGTGCCGTTTGCTACGTGCTGGGTGTCACGGCCATCGATCCGGCCCGGAACAATCTGCTGTTCGAGCGCTTCATCAGCGAGGAGCGACGCGAGCCGCCGGATATCGACGTAGACTTCGAGCATGCACGCCGGGAGGAGGTGCTCCAGTGGGTCTACAGTCATTATGGCCGGGACCGCGCAGCCCTGACGGCCGTCGTGACGCGTTATCGCGCCAAGGGTGCATTGCGGGATGTCGGCAAGGTCATGGGATTGCCTGAAGATCTGATCCGTACGCTCTCCGGGCAGATCTGGGGCTGGGGGCGAAAGCTGGAAACAGACACGCTGACGGAAACCGGCATCGATCTCTCCGATCGACGTGTCCGTCTGACCCTGGATCTGGCCCGCTGCCTGATGGGCGTGCCACGCCATCTTTCCCAGCATCCCGGCGGCTTCGTGCTGACTCATGACCGGCTGGATGAACTGGTCCCGGTGGAGCCCGCGTCCATGGAGAACCGGCAGATCATCGAATGGGACAAGGATGATATCGATGTCCTGAAATTCATGAAGGTCGACTGTCTGGCGCTGGGGATGCTGACCTGTATGAAGAAGGGGCTCGACCTTCTGGCCGAACACAAAGGTCAGCATTTCACGCTTGCGACCATTCCGGCCGAGGATGCGCGCACATATGCGATGATCCGCAAGGCCGATACGATCGGGGTCTTCCAGATCGAGAGCCGGGCACAGATGTCGATGCTCCCGCGCCTCAAACCTCGCGTTTTCTATGATCTGGTCATTGAAGTTGCGATCGTGCGGCCTGGTCCCATTCAGGGAGATATGGTCCATCCTTATCTGAGACGACGCGAGGGACTTGAGCCGGAGGAGTATCCGACACCTGAATTGGAAAAGGTGCTGAAAAAGACCCTTGGCATCCCGTTGTTTCAGGAGCAGGCGATGCAGGTCGCGATGGTCTGCGCAGGATTTTCGGCCAGCGAGGCGGATCAGTTACGGCGTGCCATGGCGACGTTCAAGAATACTGGCACTGTCTCCCAGTTTCAGGCCCGGCTGGTCGAAGGCATGAAGCGCAAAGGATACTCGGAAGAGTTTGCCGAACGGATTTACCAGCAGCTTGAGGGCTTTGGGTCGTACGGTTTCCCGGAGAGTCATGCGGCAAGTTTCGCAATTCTTGCCTATTCTTCGTCCTGGATGAAATGCAGACATCCCGATGTGTTTCTGGCGTCCCTGCTCAATTCCCAGCCGATGGGGTTTTATGCACCGGCCCAGCTTGTGCGGGACGCGCGCGAGCATGGCGTTGAGATCAGGCCAATCTGCGTCAACGCGTCACGATGGGACAGTACGCTCGAGGGGCCGAAGACAGGAGAGGGCAGATTTGCCGTCCGGCTGGGCATGAGTCTGGTGAAAGGGCTTGCCAATGATGAGGCCGCCCGGATCGTTATCGCGCGGGGGCCAAACCCGTTCACATCGGTAGACGATCTGTGGCGTCGGGCCGGGGTGAAGGCAGCTTCGTTGGTGCATCTTGCGGAGGCGGATGCCTTCCGGCCGGCTTTCTGTCTCGCACGACGTGAAGCGCTTTGGGCTATCAAAGCTCTGCGTGACGAGCCCTTGCCGCTGTTTGCTGCGGCCATGGTGGAGCGCGAGGCAGAGGAACCCGATGTGTTGCTCCGGCCCATGCAGGAAGGCGCCGAAGTGACACGCGATTTCAACCGGACAGGTCTGACCCTGCGCGACCATCCAGTCGCCTTTCTGCGCAGCAATTTGCGTGAACAGGGCATCGTGTCCTGCCGACAGGCACTGGACGCAAAGGACGGACGCCGACTGACAGCGGCAGGGCTTGTGCTGGTGCGTCAGCGTCCGGGCTCGGCCGAAGGTGTGGTGTTCCTCACGCTTGAAGATGAGACCGCCGCGCTGAATGTCATCGTTTGGCCTGACATGTTCGAGAAATACCGCCGCGTCGTGCTGTCCAGCCAGATGCTGGGCGTAAAGGGTCGTCTTCAGAAGGAAGGCGAGGTCGTGCATCTCGTCGCCCGCGAGATCATCGATTGTTCTGCGCTTTTGGCTGATGTCGGGAGCCGTTCTCTGCGCAGCGTTGGCAGAGAACGGCAGGAAACACAGTCCGAAAAGATCATCGTGACATCACGAAATTTCCACTGACTGATACAGGCATGTGACAATTCCCGGATGCCCCGAAAATAGGGCTTGTTATTCCATGTTTCGATCAACAATGAGTCGATTTGTTCAAGGTTCTCATCCGGCCTGATGCAGGGAGCGTGCAGGAGACAGTGTCGCGATACGTCGGGTCTGGGCGATGATTGTCAGAACGGCGATAGAAAGCGCGACTGTCGTGACTGCGAGGAACGGCATCGGGGTAAGGCTGATCCGGTCGTTGAATGACGATAGCCAGATCCGCATCAGCACCCAGGCTGTAGGCCAAGCGACAAAACTTGCAAAAACAACAGGCCGAAGAAACTGGATGAGCAGAAGCCAAAGGACATCCTGGGTTCGGGCCCCAAGAACCTTGCGGATCCCAATCTCCTGTCTTCGGCGCGAAACGTTAAAGGCGGAAAGTCCGTAGAGCCCGAGACACGCGATGCCAATGGCTACCGCAGAACCGATACCAAACAGGGCACCGTGACTTTCATCCCGCCGATAATCGTCCGCAAAAATGTCAGATGCGGTTTGCGCTGAGAAAGCCACATCGGGCGCAACTTCAGCCCATGCCCTGGCGAGGCGATCCATTTCAATCTGAGTGGATGTTCCACTGTAGCGGACCAAGCCGCCAATATAGGAAAACGAGCCGGATGCGCCCATAAAAAGTAATGGCCTCATGGGAGCATTCGCCGAGCGGACCCGGATATCCTCGATGACGCCGACGACATGGTAAGTCTGAGGAGCACCGCTTTCCTGAACATCTTTTCCAACAGCATCCTGGGGTGAGGAAAATCCAAAGCGCTCGACCGCAAGACGCGTCAGAATGACGCTGGTGCCATTTCCCGCTGTATGTGGATCGACCGGGTAGTCCTGCCCATGATGGCTATCGAAAAAACGCCCTGCAAGCAGGTGTACGCCGATCACGTCGAAATAGCCGTCGGTCGCACGCCCCCAGTTCATCGCGTGCTTTTCGGGATGGCCTGCAAGCAGCCAATCGTCGTTATTGAGGGCGTTGTGAGGGTAAATATCCGAGCGTGTCGCAATACGTACACCCGGAACCTGTGCTAGCCGCGTTATGATGTCCCTTTGTCGACTGACGAGGGAGGCATCATTCAGCGAAGGAATGACGATGAGGCCGTCCTGCTTCATGCCGCGATCCAGCATTCTGATGTGACGTGCCTGGAGTCCAATGACGAGGCTGCAAATCGCAAGCGTCATGGCAAAGCTGAACTGGAGTACGACCAGAAGAGCGCGCAGTCTGCTTTCAATCCGACCGCCAGCCGGTGTCTTACTTGCCGCCAGTACGGCAGCCGGACGAAAACCAGAGATAATCAGCGCAGGATAAAAACCTGCAAGTGTGCCAGCCCCCAGAACGACGAGCGCGTTAATGAACAGTACGAATACCCAGTCCATCGAGAGGGCCCAACCACCCCACAGATTGACCCAGTGCAACGCCAGCTCCGTAAAAACTGTTCCGAGAACAGCGGCCATCATGACCATCACGTAGGCTTCGGTCATGAACTGCGCAATCAGGGGCAGCCGCGTTGCTCCCAGCACTTTTCGGACAGCGACTTCGCGGGCCCGCAGGGCAGAGCGTGCCGTAGCCAGATTAACATAATTAATGATGGCTGTTGCCAGAGCGGCCAGTCCGATCAGACCAAGGATACGCACAAGAGCACGGCTGTTTCCACCTTCTCCAATGGCAACCGCGTGGAAATGGAGGTCTTGCAGTGGCACCAGCTCCAGTCCTCCGCCACCGAATATTTCCTGAAGCAGATCCTTCGTCCAGTTGCCAGGATGCTGGTAGGGATAATGCGCCAATCCAGCTTGAATGCGCGGAATAGCACGTGGATCGTCGACCCGAACCCAGAGTGTTCCCCACATAGACCCCCAGTTTGTGAAAGCATATTTTGAGAGCCAGCTTGTCGGAATGACCTCGATCAGATCGAACCCCATCGTCTGGTTCGGAGGCTGCGGCGCCAGAATGCCGCTTACGATCGCTTCCGTCTGACCATTATCGATCCGCAGGCGCTTTCCCAAAGCCTGTTCGGTCCCGAAATATTTACGAGCCATATCCGTCGAAATCACGACCTTCCCCGGACCGTCCAGCGCGGTAGAGCTATCTCCGGCGAGGAGGGGCAATTTGAAGACGGAAAAGAAAGCGGGGTCCGTCAGCGTTACTTTTTCCTGTGACAGAGTCAGCCCCGCCCGAACAACCAGCGGTTCTTGCAGCATCCGTATGGCTGCTCCAATTTCGGGAAAATCCTGCTTAAGGAACGGGAAAGGAACAAAACTAACGTCATCGCTTTCGGACGGCGCATGACCGGTAGGTCGAAATACCTCGTTCAGAACATAAAGGTGGGAAACGTTAGGAACGCTGGCGTCGTAGCTGTTTTCGTAACGCACGATCAGTGCCATCGTAAGGAACACGGCAATGCCGAGTGCGAGGGCCGCCAGATTGAGAAATGTATAGCGTTTCTGACCGGTAAGAGTACGCCAGGTGGCTCTGAGAGTATCGGCGAACATAATCAGGTTCTCCTTTCTTACCAGCCGGCCTTGTCGATAGCGGAGATCGGCGCCTGAAGAGGTTCCCAGCCGCGGGTCCGCGCATGCTGAAGTTTTGCCGCAGCGTCATAATAAGGCATTCCGGGTAGGAGATCCCCACTCTGAAGCCGCCCCATCGCGGCAAGAAGTGTTGCTTCTGCGACGATGGTATCATGACGACTGCTTGCGAGTTCCACCTGGGCTGACCGCAGGTTCTGATCGGCATAGAGGACGTCGGTCGTGCTCCGCAGACCGTAGCCATATTCGATCTGGTATCCCTTGAGAGACGTTTCACCGGATTTGACTTCGGCAATTCCGGCACTGATAGCCTGTAATCCGTTTTCAACGGCATGCCAGTTGGTTGCCACGTCCTGAAGCGCGGTCCGCCGCGCGAGCTCAATGTTCTCGCGGGCCTGTTCGTCTATGTTGCGAGCCTGCCGGATCTGGGAATTGTACAGATCTCCGTTGTAGAGGGGCTGGACGAGTTGCACGACGCCAGTCACCTGTTCGCCATACTGTCCACCCCGGAAGGGTGAGGCGGGACCGATCGTTCCGAAAGTGCCCTGAACCTGAATTTGCGGCCCCCACTGTGAGCGGGCGGTGTCGATGTCGGCAGACGTGGCTTTCTTTGTTTCCTGCATCTGGGCGAGCTGTGGATTAAGTATAAGCGCAGTTCTCAGCGCCTGATCAAGCGTTGCAGGCAGACCCGGCAGGCTATCGGGCATTGTGAGTTCACTGGGATCCGCGCCAATAACCGCGCGAAACTGGGCCACGGATGCTGCAAGCGTGGCCTGAGCCTGTGTAACGGCAACCTCTGCTGACCGGCGGCGCGTCTCCGCCTGCTCGACATCGGTGCGCGTAACCTGTTCGGAGGGCTGTCCACCGAGATTGTAAAGCGAAGTTGTCAGCTGGACCTGCCTTGTCAGCATTTCCAGATCTGCACGACGGACGTCGAGGATGTTTCGGTCTCGCAATACATTCATGTAGGCCGTGACGACATTGGTGAAGACCTGCGCCTCGACGAACCTCAACTGATGCTGCTCCGCCTGGGAGCGGGCGTCCGCTGCACGGACCTGATTGGCGACATGGCCGAATGAATACAGCGTCTGCTTGGCCGATACATAACCTTCAGCAGAGTTGGACGTATAGGAGCCAAGCGCAAAGGCGCTGGTGTATGGCCCCTGTTGATAGGAAGCGTCCATGTTCAGCTGAACGGTGGGCCTCCAGCCTGACCTGGCTTGCGCTGAGTTTTCGGTAATGGCGCGCTGATTGGCCTGCTCACCCCGCAGTGTCGGATTGCTTCGGTAGGCAAGAGCCAAAGCCTCCTGCAACGTTTGAGCGTCTGCAAAGGCTGGTAAAGCGGCCGTGGACGCAACCAGCAGGGCAAGAACGAGGGGCGTGCTGTGTCTCATGATCGGGCAGGGTCCTGAGAGGTGAGTAGAGCAGCGGTTCATGAAGAGCCCAGAGCGATGGCCGGTGCACTGCGGGCACCGCGGCGGATCTGGAACAGAGTTGTGAGAACCGCGAGCGCGAGTACGATCAGGGCAGTCAGGACGAAATAGAGCGGGGAAAGGCCGATCCGCCGGTCAAACCCGGACAGCCAGTTACGCATCACCCACCAGGCAACCGGCCAGGCGACGATGTTCGCAATCATGACGGGCCGCAGGAACTGGAGGATCAGAAGGCGCGTCACCTGCGGGGCTGTTGCGCCCAGCACTTTACGGACCCCGATTTCGAATAATCTGCGGCGGACGTTGAACACGGCGATGCCGTACAGGCCGATGGAGGAAATGGAGAGGGTTACAAAGGAGGCGACAATCATCAGCATTCCGCGCTGCTGTTCTGGCCGGACATCCTCATCAATGATGTCACCGACACTGCGCAGATTTAGCGCGCTTTCCGGATAGACCTGCTTCCAGATCGTAGCGAGTGCTGCTCGCGTTGTGTTTTCAGGAGCGTTTCTGTAGCGGACAGAGAGTACGCCGTACCCAATCGGTCCTGATATGGCATAGTAAAGCGCAGGTGTGACGCTGGCCCGACTGTCCTTGAAACGCATGTCGGCAATGACGCCGATGATCGTCTGGATATCCTTTCCATGCAATGTAATCGGCGTTCCGACGGCACTTGCATCATTAGCGAACCCAAGCGCTCGCACTGCGGATTCATTGATGACGACATTATGTGTGCCGAACGCCAACGCCTGGCCGGTGAGGAAACTGTCGAATGGGGCCGCGGGCATAGGGCGACTGTCGTAATCATGAGAGCTGTCGAACAGGCGCCCGGCGAGAAGGTGTGCCCCCCAGACAGGAAGCGTCGAGGATTGTGTTCCGATCACAGCCAGAGTGGCAGGCGTTGCATTTCCTGGGCGGGTTGTGTCGAAGGTTATACCTGCGCTGCCTCCACCGGGTGCATCATCTGAAACCGTGGAGCCAGTGACGCCTGGAAGGTCACGTACAAGATCGCTCAATCGCTGCTGGCGCAGACGCTCGGTCGGGTCATTCGGCAGATGGCTTACGAGAAGGCCGGATTGATGGAACCCACGTTCCATGGTCTGGAGCAGGTGCGTCTGGCGCCAGATGACCAGCGTGCAGATTGTCAGTGTCACAGCGAAGGAGAACTGAACGATGGTCAGCCCTTCGCGCAGGCGGCGCCCGAGGCGACCGCTTCCTGGCAGGCGGGCTGAGGAGAGAACCGTAGCCGGCCGGAAGCGTGAGAGGACCCATGAGGGATAGGCTCCTGCGCAGGCCCCTCCGATGACGGAGGTAATGATAAGGAGAGGCACCGCAAAGCCGAAATCGAGCCGGATGGGCCAGCCACTCAGCGTAGTGATCCAGGGCAGCGTCAGTTCAGTCAGGGCGAGGGCGACAAAGGCCGCAATCAATGCCAGCCCGATGGCTTCTGCCGTAAACGACAGCCCCAACATCAAGACCGTTGCTCCCAACACCTTGCGCATCGCGACTTCACGGGCCCGGGTTGCCGCAAGAGCCGTGGACAGTGTGACGAAGTTAACCAGCCCTGCGCCGAGTGCCAGCAGACCGACGATGCCAAGGATCACTGGCAGGCGTTTATCAGTCCCTCGCATTCCAATGGTGGCGTCGAAGAAGTGCAGACTGGTGAGAGCACGCCCCCGGACGACATATTTTTTAGCGTCTTGTTCCGACAGCCCTGCGGCATGTCGCTGTACGAGACCTTGGAGGAGGGTGGGGAATTGAGATGCGACCGATGGCGAGACCCGCACCCAGATTTCAGATGTGGCCATTGGCCAGAGATCATTGATGTGCAGGGCTGCCCCCGAAGAGGGAACAATGATGTCAAATCGTGGTGTGGTATTCGCGGGAAGTTCCTTCAGAACGCCCGTGACATGCAGCCGGTGGGTCTGCCCTTTCTGGGTCAGGTCGAGTGTTTTTCCAAGAATGCCATGGTCGGTCCCGAAGAAGCGTAGTGCTTCTGCCGGTGACAGGACTACGCCGTCTGGGACCAGAGCCGTTGCGGGATCTCCTTCCAGAAGCGGCAGGGCAAAGACATCAAAGAGATGCGGGTCGGTGCGCGCAATAAAGACGTCCCAGGCGTTTTCATTGACGCGAATGGTCGCTCCGGAAAAGCCTCGCAGGACGGCGGTCGCGTTCCAGTCCGGATGTTCGGCACGTAGTGCGTCGATCAGGCGGATGCTGGAGACGGAAAACTCACTGTCATCGAACGCGTCCAGCCGGTAAATGTCCGCAGCGTGTGGAATCCAGCGGTCAAAGCTGAATTCGTAACGCACGATCAGGGCCAACGTGAGAAACGTTGCCATACCGAGTGCCATGCCAAGCACGTTCAGTGTTGTGAACAGACGGCGCTGGACGATGCCGCGCCAGAAAACCAGGGCGATATGGGACAGCATGACGCTTACTCCGCTCTGAGCGCACGGGCCGGTTCGGCGCGGGCAAGACGTAGTGTTTGTCCGAGGACGGTGAGGGCAGCGATGGCAAAGGCGCCGAGAATGGCGATCAGGAAATGAGCTGGACTGAGGGCAATGCGCTCGTCGAAGCCGGTGAGCCAGCGCCGCATGAGCAGCCACGCAACGGGGCTGGCGATCAGGCAGGCGAGCAGCACGGGCTTAAGGAAGTCGCGCATCAGCAGGAGGATGACCTGTGTGGCCGTTGCCCCCAATGTTTTGCGGATGCCGATTTCGTGCAGTCGCCGCGCTGCCGAGAAGGACGCCAGCCCATATAGCCCAAGGCAGGCGATCAGCAGGGCGGCGACCGCTCCCACCGTGAAGAACCGTCCGCGGCGCTCGTCGCCTGTATAATAATCCTCCATCAATTCATCCGCTGGGGCGAAATGGCTGGCGACGTCGGGGCGGATGGTGCGCCATGCACGGTCGAGCCGTTCCGCCATGACGGTATGAGGGACGCCAACGAATCGTATAGCGGGGACGGGATCGGAAAAGCCCGAGACTTTCAGAGATGAGAAAAACAGGATTTCCGGGGGGATCGTCTCGCGCGGTGATGCAAAACGGATGTCCCCGATGACGCCAATGATTTTCTGACGGATCTTCCCGCTGTGCAGGATTTTCCCGATTGCCTCCGCCGGCGCGCCGAAGCCGTAAGCCTGAACGGCTTGTTCATTCAGAATAACGCTGCGTGGCGCATCTGTATTTTCGTCAGACGACGGATCTTCGGGAGTTTTTTTGTCTGGTAGTGAGGCGTTGTCCTGCCCATGATTCATGTCGAACCAGCGCCCGGCCAGCAGGCGTGGATGATATGTCTCCTCGTAGCCCGGGGAAACCCGATCTCGCAGAAGCTGCGCCTTCACCGGCCCAGAGGGGCCGTCATAGACATAATCAGTTCTTGTCTGGGAATGCGGATTAGGTTGCAATTCTCCGAACGCCGCCGACGTCACACCCGGTACAGCGCGGAGTGTATCGAGCATGTGTCGTTGCAGGCCGATATCCTGCGTCAGCATCGGCTGGCCGATCAGCAGACCAGATTTGATGTAGCCCCGGTCCGCATGGCGCAGGAAACTCGTTTGTCGATCGATGACAAGGGTGCAGATGACGATACAAACTGCGATAGTGAACTGGCCAGTCACCATCACATTGCGGAGGAGCGAGACCCGCCGCCCGCCTGAGGGCATACGCGTCGCCGCAAGGATCGCCGCCGGTCGATAGCTGGACAGAACCAGAGCGGGATAGACCCCCGCTGCCAGCCCGCTGCCGAAAATCACCAGCGGCAACAGCCAGCCTATGAAAGAGTAGTCGATATGGATCGCTTCGCCCGTCATGCTCGCCATCAGGGGCACAAAGATTTCGTGCAACGCCAGCCCGACGAAACCAGCGATCAGCGATACGACGATTGCCTCGCCTATGAACTGCCCGAAAAGAACGCGCCTCGACGCCCCAAGGGTCTTGCGCAATGCGACCTCCCGGGCGCGCATCTCTGAACGTGTCGTGGCGAGATTGACCGCGTTCGCGCTGGCGAGGATGAGAGCGAGAAGGCCAATCAGGCCGATGCTGTCGATAACGTTTCGGTCGACGCCGTCGTCCGCGTCCTCGACGGTGGCGTCATGAAAATGCAGGCTACGAAGCGGCGTTGCCGAGAGCGCGTAGACCTTGCCCGGGTTAGGGCCAATGGAGACGCGATCGTCTGCCTCGCCGCCAGCACGACGTTCGACGAAATCATGAAGCCCGGCACGGAGCGCCGCCAGATCCTCGGGGCTGCGCAGTTTCAGAAAGACCTGACTGCAACTGCTGCCCCAGTAGAGAAAACAGGTTCGGGTTGCCTTCATTTGCGACGGGATCGGAAGAAGCACGTCCGTGCTGCCGAGCAGGCCCGGCCCGGGAAGGGGGGCTAGCACGCCCGTCACCACATGGACGGTTTTCTCTCCGCCTCGATTGATGGAGAGGGTTTTGCCCACTGCATCGAGACTACCGAAAAGCATGATTGCCGCGTTGTGGGAAAGAACGATCGCATCAGGCCGGCCCAAGGCGGTTCTCGGGTCTCCTTTAAGGAACACAAGCGGGAAGATGCGGAAGAAGGCGGCCTCTGTCATATACCCCTGAAGGGCAGTCGAGCTGCCATCGTGCATGGCGTGCACCGTTGTGCCCATGAGTGGGATCACGTCTTCGATCTGCGAAAAGTCCTCTTTCAGGAACGGAATAGCGCGGAAGGTCGTGGCCGCACTTTCATAGGGCGTCGTCCCAGGCTCGGACCAGTGCTCGTCGATGCGGACGATCCGGTCCGCATCGGTGAAACCCGCATTGTAACTGTATTCAAACCGCACCAGTAGGGCGAGAGTCAGGAACACGCCGATCCCGAGGGCGAGGCCGATCACGTTGAGGCCGAGGTAAAGAGGGTGACGGCGGCCCTGACGGAGGACGCTTTGCAAGATGGTGATGAGCATGACGCTTACTCCACCTCAGATCGCGTTGCGGACGGACACCACGACCTGACCGTCGAGCATGTCGATGCGACGGCGGGCGAGGTCGGCGTGGCTGGGGGAATGTGTGACCATAATGATAGTGGCGCCTTCGTCATTGAGGCGCTGAAGGATATCCATCACCTGTGCGCCGTTATCGGTGTCCAGGTTACCGGTCGGCTCGTCGGCGAGGATCAGGCTGGGTTGGCCTACGATGGCGCGCGCAATGGCCGCGCGTTGTTGCTGGCCGCCTGAGAGTTGAGAAGGATAATGCCGTGCGCGATGCGCGATGCTGACATGATCCATGGCATGCGCTACGCGGTCCCTACGCTCGCTTTTGGGCATCTCACGGTAGATGAGTGCGAGTTCGATGTTTTCTTCGATCGTCAACTCATCGATCAGGTTAAAACTCTGGAAGACATATCCCAGATGTTCCCGGCGGAATTTGGCCAGTTCCGCTTCGTTCATTGCGGTCAGTTCCTGTGTGCCAAAGCGATAGGAGCCACCGGTCGGCCGGTCGATTGTGCCGAGGATGTTAAGCAGGGTGGATTTACCGCAGCCTGAAGGCCCCATGATTGCAACGAATTCGCCGGCCTCGATCCGAAGATCGATATCCTGGAGGGCCGTGGTTTCCACCTCATCGGAACGGTAGAGGCGCTGGATATGAGAGAGTTCGATCAGCATGGTGTTTGGCCCTGTCAGTGGATCGAGAGATGGTTGAAATTCTTGTAGGAATTGTAGGAGGAGACGATCACCCGATCGCCATCATGCAACCCGCCGGTGATTTCGACCTGCTCTGGATTGCGACGCCCGGAGGTAATTGAAACCCGATCAGCGCTGTGATCTCCTGATGCCATGACAAAGGCCGAAGAGCCGCCACTCGCCTCCAACCACGCGCCATTTGGCAGAACGAGGGCGCGATGGGTTTCACCGAGCGTGATGCGCAGATCGACGCTTTCTCCCCGCCTTAGGCCTGCTGGTGGAGGACGGTCGAAGGTAAGTTCCGCACGAAACTGGCCGTTCGTGACTTGTGGATGCACGCGGGATACGGTCATGGGCAGTTTTGTGTCGCCAAGATCAGCCTCGGCCCGTTCGCCAATTGCGACGCGACCTAGATAGAATTCATCAATATCCGCATCGAGACGGTACTGTCCCTCGCTGTCGATCTGGCCGATCTTATCTCCAGCTTTCAGTGACTGCCCCGGCTGAAGGTCAAAATTGGTCAGTCGGCCATCCAACGGCGCACGAAGGACGAGTGCATTGAGGCTGGTCTCCACGACGTCCAGATTGGACCGCAGCCTCTGGGCTTCTTCGTCAATCTCGTTTCCCTGCCGATCCGCGACCTTCAGATCCAGTGTCAGTGCATTTTCAAGGCGTTTTAGGCGCTGGGCGTAATAGTCAGCCTCGTCACGATAGGACTGAACGTTCGCGTCCGATTCAAAACCTTGTCCGTGTAGTTGCTGGCGGATGGAAAGCTCGCGCTGGGCCTTGAGAAGATTATATCTGGCCTCGGCAAGCTGCGTTTCTTCGGTTGTGCGGGTCTGTTGCAGGGTCAGGCGCTGGGCACTAACTGCACCGAGTTGGCTTGCGATCTGCGCTTCGCGGGAGGTGACGTCGAGCTGGAGTTGAGGATTGGTCAGATGTGCCAGAACATCCCCCTTTTTCACGAGGGCACCATCCTTTGCCACGACCTCAGAAACTTCTCCGCCCTGTATGGCGTCGATAAAAGTGACATTGAGCGGAGCAACGGTGGCGCGGACTGGAAGATAATCGAGAAACGGTGCGGACTGTACGATCGCGGCTGTCAGTTGGTCCTGAGATACCGAAAGCGTTCCCGATGCAGGCACCAAACGCCATCCAGCCCAGAGAAGGCCAACAACTACAACGGGCGCGCCATAACGCAGGGTCTTCCGGAGCACGACCTTACGCCGTGAAGGAGGGACCACCCGATCCATAACTGCGCCTGATGCCGGGCGCATCGTGATATTCGACGACGCTTTGGAAACGGGTTGATCCATGCACTGTTTCTCCTGTTCGCAAACAGTGTATCATGGAGATGATTGAATTTATCTTATTGATAAATAAGGAAGAAATTAAGGTATCCATCTAGGATATGTCCGGTTTCGAACGCAGTGTCCGGAACCGGACACCTCTGAAAGGCCAGTCAAGATCGAAATGGATAACTTTCGCAACGAATCGGAAGAAGGAAAGTCGTTAGTGCCCCGTCTTCTCTTCGTCGATGATGATCGCGATGTGCAGATTGCTGCGAGGCTATTATTTCGCCGAAATGGGATCGAGATGCTTTCCGCGTATGGAGCGGAAGAGGCTCTGACACAGCTTGCATCTTTCCCTGTGGACCTTGTGCTGCTGGATCTCAATTACAGGAAGGGCGAAAGTAGCGGCGCAGAGGGACTGGCCTTACTCAGAGATATCCTGGTTCTCCGTCAGGATCTGCCCGTGATCGTCGTAACCGGCCATAGCGGCGTAACGATTGCGGTTGCAGCGATGCGAGCAGGCGCTGCTGATTTCGTTATGAAGCCCTGGAATAATGAGCGCCTTCTTGCTCTGGTTGGCACAACTCTGAAGGGACGTCGGGCCGATCAGGGGGCTGAAACCGATCCTGTTATGATCGTGGCATCGGAAAAACTGCGCCGTATTGTCACTGAAGCCGACCGCTTGGCCATTACTCGTGCTCCACTGGTCATTACAGGGCCCTCCGGGGTTGGAAAGATGCTTCTTGCACGGCGCATTCATGCGCTTTCTCAGGAGAGCAATCCTGCAGTGACGATCCGCGCGGAAGATTGCGAGGAACTGCCGGAAGAAGGCGGAACGTGGATCTTTCGCAACTTTGAAGCGCTGTCTGCACCCATGCAACGACATCTGGCAGACAGGCTGGATGAACCCACGCCCCTACGGGTCATTGCCCTCTCATCTGTGGATCATACTGGTTTGGAGGCTGCTCTTGACCCGCGACTGATGCTGCATCTTGGGATGATAATACTGCCGCTGTCGCCTCTTCACGAGCGACCGGAGGATATCCTTGCCCTGAGTGGACATTTTTCACGCTATTTCTCAGTTCGACACGGGCTGATTGAGCCAGTGATAGATGAAGAGCGGCGTCAGCTGCTCTGTGGAGAAGTATGGCTGCAAAACGTGCGCAGCCTTCGTGCAACCGTTGAGCGGGCGGTCCTCACGGGAACATGGAGTTGGACATCATCTGACGGGCAGGGCGAGACTTCAAAAAGCACGCCTACACTGCGCGATACAGAGCGGTCCTTGATCGAGGCAACTCTTCGCAAACACGGATTCAATGTCACACAAGCGGCGCGGGAGCTGGGCCTGACACGACCGGCGCTTTACCGTCGGATGGCAAGGTATGGGCTTTAAATGCGGGTTGCGATTGAAACGCTTCTACTGCTTTCCGGCATCGTAGCGGCCTGTCTGATCACGACTCCGGCGTGGCAGCACGGGTTTTACGCGACGTCTGTTCTGCTATCGTGCCTGGGAATATTTTGTGCCGGCTCTGTCTTAGATGCACAAATCCGTATGGTACGACGCCTGAAACGACAGGAACCTTCTGTCGTGCGATCTGTGGATCGGGAAAAACTGCGTAATCGAGCGCTGCTGGACCATGCTCCGGTCCCGCTGCTGATCCAGTATGTTGATGGCACCCTGCATGCTGCCAATCGCGCGGCGCGGCGTCTGTTCATGACGGAAGGTGTCCTCCGCGATCCACCACCGCCACTTGTCATGGCATTAGAAAATGATGAGACAGGCCCAGAAAAACGTCTGATCCGGCTATCGTCCAGCGGAGGCTCATCCCGAGTCTATGCGTTATCGGTGGGGAAGGGTGGTGGCGCCGGAGGCATCGTAGCGTATCTGGCACTGACAGATGTTGAAGCCGGACTGAACGCTGCTGAAGCACAGGCACTTCGTGATCTGTTGCAGATTTTGAGCCATGAAATCATGAATTCCCTCACACCCATCGTTTCTCTGTCGTCGACGGCAGAGGATCTGTTTGCCGAACAGTGCAGTTTGAAGAGAGAGCCTTATGAAACAGACGATCTGATCATTGAGGCGCTTGGGACAATCCGTCGCCGTACTGAAGGGTTGGATCGTTTTGTTCGTGGGTACCGTGATCTTGCCCGTCTGCCAGAACCGGATCTAAAATTAACGGACCTTGGTGCATTGGTTCAGGAGATTGTCCGAATTTTTACTGCGCGATGGAAAGAATCTGTGGTGCTGGATGTTATTGTACCATCCAGCCGTATCATGGTTCGACTTGATGCCGTGCAGATGGAGCAGGCGCTGTTAAACCTTCTGAACAATGGCGCAGAGGCTGCTCTCGAACAGCCTGATCCTCATGTGCAACTGGCTGTCGAAGCTGTGAGTAACACAATTACTATCCGTATTCGCGATAATGGACCGGGTATAGACGTGGATCTACGGGAGAAAATCTTCGAGCCGTTTGTGTCATTCAAGTCAGGAGGAAACGGGATTGGATTGCCTCTCGCGCGCCAAATTATCAGAGGTCACGGTGGTAGACTGACATTAAGGATCACGGACGAGAAATTACATTGGAACACAACGCTTGAGGTACAGTTATAATATATTTCGCAAGGAAAAAGCAACTTTGTACACACCATCTGAGATGGTAAGGTTTTTCATTTATAGGCTACGTAACCCTCTCAAATCGCTACTTTGATATACTGGATTAAGAGCAGGGGTATAATTATGGGTATTTTGGAATTACCATCGAAAATTTTCTTTGAAAAATCATACAATTAACCATTCAAATACATTGACATCCCCTCCGCCACTTTCTAATTTACCCTATAAAACAAGCGGTCGTTAGCCATAGTGAGTGTCACTTCACATTAACGCTGCGTCACTAGTCTAGCGTCACCTTGGCGACAAGCACTGCAAGCGTCTCACGTCGCTCTTGGTGCTATGGCTCGGGCCAGCCTTCGTTGATAGAAGGTAGCATGGATATGGCTAATCTGACGAACCGGTATGGACTCTAATATGTCCGGTTCCGCATCCCGGAAGAGCGCAGGACAGACGCTGACAAGGCGCTGGGATCAAACACAGGCATCCGCCGGAATATCCTCAAATCTCTCCAGACATTCACACACAGGGAAGCTCTCAGACTTCGTGACACCGCTATTGAGGCAATCAGGCGGGACCTGAATAGAAAGCTGGTAGGTGCTGCTGGCCTTGCACCTCTTCGATGTGCCTGATTGGATGAATGAAGACCGCTTGGTCGCTGAGGCTTTAGAAGCCCGGCGAGAGATTGGATCTGCCTCCGATAGCGATAACTTTTACGACAATCAGACAGGTGCTTCTGATAGCCCTAGAGATCTGGTTATCGAGAGCGTGGATAGTATGCTTAACGGAACTTGTGTGGCCATCTGAGAATACCCTTGTCGATATCACCTGGAGGGTTCGAAAAACCTTCTGGATTTGAGGGTTCCTCTGTGATTCCATCTCTCCTGCGTTGATTGGGGATGATGGCAGATGAAGCAGCCTGGTTTCTTTGATGTTGAAGAGCGGCTGGCCCG
>NZ_JAGEKJ010000023.1:0-21039 GCF_049887835.1 Gluconobacter sp. NFX36
CCGGCGATGGACCGTGATCTGCTCAAAACGCAGAGCGAAAGTCACCCCGGAAACCCTCAATCAAAGCGCCAAAAAACTAAAATCATCAGACAAGCGCATCAACAAACAGTTCTTCGATCCCTCCAGGCTGATTTCAAGGGCTCACAGAATCCCTAAAATGGCCTAGACTGCCTACAGCGCTGTCCCCAAAGTTGCTTTTCTCTGGGCGCATAAGTGTTTGATTTCATTGATTTATAGGTACTTGGCTGGGGCGGGAGGATTCGAACCTCCGCATGGCGGAATCAAAATCCGCTGCCTTACCGCTTGGCTACGCCCCAGCAGACGCGTTTCAGAAACGCGCTGGAACGGCTTTTAATCCGAACCAGCATGTCTCGTAAAGCCCAATATCAGGATTCAAGTTCGAGTTCGTGATCGGGCAGGCCTGTGTTGCGCATGGCGTCGTCCATTTTACGGCGTGCCGAGGCTTTGAGGACGCCGAGCCGTTCGGCGCGGTTCAGAGCGCTGTCGAGGGCCGCCATGGTGCTGCCGAGATCCTGACTCTCGTCTTTTTCCCAGGCGCGCAGGGCGTGGCCCCAGACGGCGGTCAGGGCGTTGACGCGCCAGAGGCCACCCAATCCAGAGCAATTTATGCCTGCGGCGTCTGCGAGCCAGTGCATGGAGTCCATGGTGGCGCCTGCCAGAAGAGCGGCGAGGGGGGGATCGTAAGGGAGGGCGTGCAGGACAGCGCGGACGCCTTCGCGGTATTCTTCGAAAATATCGAAGCGACGCATCATCAGGTCGAAGAGGTATTCGCGCAGGGTACCGCCGTTACCGTCGTCTCGGAGTGCGCTTTCGTCTGCCAGTCGGCCGAGGCGGAGGAGGAGCAGGGCTTTGACGGGGTAGTGGGAGCGCACGGCGTCGACCGGGAGGCCTGCGTCACGTGCGGCATCCACGAGTGAGAACCGGTGCCAGCCGTCTGTTCCTGCCAGGCTTAACGCAGATTGCAGGAGGGCGATGTCGAAGGCTTCCCTGTCCAGTTCCGGTGTGCTGTCTGGTGTCAGCTCATCGGTGTCAAATGGGTCCTGCCGTTCTTCCATTGCCGGTCTCCTGTCAAAAACATGTTTCTTATGGTGGGAGCGTTTGCCTGAGGCGGCAAGTTCCCACCGGAAAGAAACGGTTACCCGGCGAGTTCGTCGGCTCGTTTTGTCGCGGCGTCAATGGCTTTTGCAATATTTGCAGGCCAAGCGTCGGGTGCCATGAGGACACTCAGGGCTGCGGCGGTTGTTCCGTTGGGGCTGGTGACGGCCTTTCGGAGGTCTTCTGCGTCATCGGGCAGATCGTCGAGCATACGGCCTGCGCCGTAGATGGTTCCGCGTGCCAGACGGCGGGCTGTTTCTTTGGAGAGGCCGTGGGCTTCCCCGGCTTTTTCCAGCAGTTCTGCGAGCAGGAAGACGTAAGCGGGGCCTGATCCGGAGACGGCGGTTACGGCCAGGAGATCTTCTTCTTTTTCCACGCGGACGACGTCGCCTACGGCGAAGAGGAGCTCATGGCAGAGTGTGGCCTGTTCGGCTGTGGCGTTGGGTGGGGCGTAGAAGCCGCTGATGCCAGCACCGATAGCCGAAGGGGTGTTGGGCATGGCGCGGAGGACGGAGATTTCCGCTCCAGCTTGGGCTGCTGCTGAAGCGAGGGCTTCGCAGGTACGACCGGCCATGACGGAGAGGAGGGCTGATTTCTTGAACCGGCTTCCGAGGGCTTTGCCGATGTCTTCGATGGTTTTGTCTGCGCCTGCTGGTTTGACGGCGAGAACAATGATGTCGGGTGTGAAGGATGCCGGGATTTCGGCGGGGCTGCTGGCGATTGTCAGGGTGTCGTCCGAGGCTGTTCGGTGACGGTCAAGGACGACGATCTTTGGAGGTGTGGGGGAAGCGAGCCACCCGTCGAGGAGCGCGCCTCCCAGTTTTCCACAGCCAGCCAGAAGGATTGAGGGGGTGGAAGGCAAGGTCAGGCGTCTCCAACACAGTCAAGCATTGCGGCATCCAGTGCATCCTGAGGGGATTTGCCGCCCCAGAGAGCAAACTGGAAGGCGGGATAGAATCTTTCACATTCGGACATGGCGATGTCGATCAGGTCTTCCATGCTCTCGCCGGGAAGCGTAGCGACGCCGCGCATGAGGAGCGTATGGCGGAAGGCCGGGGTTCCGGTTTCGGTGTCGATCGTGAAATGGCCGACCCAGAGGCGGTTATTCGCCAGCGAAACCAGTTCGTGGACATCGGCCCGGCGTGCGGCGGGGGAGCGGAGGTCCAGCGTGCAGTTCAGGTGCAGCGCGGAGAGTTCGTCCGACCATGTGAAGTAGAGAGAATAATCACACCACTGGCCCGGGGCCTGGGCTGCCATTTCGGACTGGCCGAGGCGCTCGAATTCCCATTCATACAGGCCCATGACCTGTTCCATGATGTCGAGCGGATGGGATTCGGTTTCGGTGGTGAGTGAGGTGCTCAGGGCAGGCATGTCGGATCTCCCAAGGCCGTGGAGCCTGGCACCGGCCGTGCGCCGGTGCGGCGCTCCAGATGTCTGCGTCTGGAGGCAGGGTGCCTGCCTCCAGCACTCATCACGTTATGGGTCCTTTTGAGACTGCGCAAGTATTACGAGCATCTTCAGTGAGTTCGTATGAAGATGTGTTGCAGTGCTGGCGCAGTCGAATGGGCTGGATCAGCCCTGTGGGCCGCCTTTTTCTTCCGTTGCCAGTTCTTCAAGGGCGGTCAGGCGCGATTCGATGGCGGAGAGGCGGGCTTCTGCTTCGTCCTGTGCCATGCGGGCGCGGGTGGCCATTTCCTGCACGGCGTCGAATTCGTCCCGGCGAACCAGTTCTAGGGAGGTCAGAATTTCATCGACGCGGGTGCGGATGATGGAGTGCAGTTCTTCGCGGGCACCGGTAACAGCGGAAAACGCATTGCCGGCGAGGCCTGCGAGGTCGTCGAAGAAGCGGGGTCTGTCAGACATGGGAGAAACTCCTGCAGAGAGGCGGCGTGTCGTGTGTGGCGCGTCGCTTGGATCGTTTTCGGGGGCAGACTATACAGGAAGGATGATTATCGTCACCGGCGGAGCCGGATTCATTGGATCGTGCCTTCATGCCGCCCTGCGTCAGCGCGGGCTGCGGACGGTTATCGTGGACCGGCTGCATGAGGGGGTGAAGTGGCGGAACCTTGCCTCGCATGCGCCCGATCAGATCATCACGCCTGAGGCGCTTCCGAGTTTCCTTGAGAAAGCGCCAAAGATTGAGGCGGTTTTCCATATGGGAGCCATCAGCGCCACGACGGCGCGGGATGGGGATCTGGTGTGGTCGACCAATGTGGCGTTGTCGCAGTTTCTCTGGCGCTGGTGCGCGCAGAATGACGTCCGGATGATTTACGCCTCTTCTGCGGCCACATATGGCGCGGCGGACAGGCCTGAGATGTTCCGGGATGGTCTGGAGGCGATTGATCCTCTGAAGCCGCTAAACCTTTATGGCTGGTCCAAGCAGGCGTTTGATCTGTGGGTGAAGCGTGAGCTGGCGGCGGGTCATCCGGCTCCGAAGCAGTGGGCTGGGCTCAAGTTTTTCAATGTTTACGGGCCGAACGAGTATCACAAGGGGTCCATGATCTCCGTTGTGAAGGTCAAGTATGATGACCTTCAGCGTGGATCGGCTGCCAAGCTGTTCAAGTCCGATATTCCTGGCTTGCCGGATGGTCAGCAGAAGCGCGATTTCATCTGGGTTGGGGATGTGGTGAACGTCATGCTCTGGCTGTTCGACCATCCCGATGTCAGTGGGTTGTTCAACTGTGGGACCGGTGTGGCGCGGAGTTACCTGGATCTGGCTTATGCGGTCTGTGATGCGGCGCATCGGGCTCGGGATGTCGAGTTTGTTGAGATGCCGGAGAAGCTGCGGGGGCAGTATCAGTCCTATACCTGTGCGGATATGAGCCGACTGCGGGCTGCGGGCTATGATCTGCCGTTTACAACTCTTGAAGACGGTATCCGGCAGTATGTCCGCGATTACCTTTCCCGATCGGAGCCGAACCTTTGAGCCAGCCATTGATGTTTCCGGGGTTTGACCCTGTTGCCTTCCATGTCGGGCCTTTGCCTGTGCGGTGGTATGCACTGGCTTACATGGTGTCGTTCATCATTGCGCTGCCCATTGCGCGACGGTTGAACCGTCTTGCGCCGGAAGTGGCGACGAGTGAGCAGGTCGATGATTTCCTGTTTTACGCCATTCTGGGTGTTCTTCTGGGTGGTCGTCTTGGGTACGTGCTGTTCTACCGCCCTTTGGATTATCTCGCGCACCCGGTGGACATCATCAAGACATGGGACGGCGGGATGTCGTTTCATGGTGGCGCGCTGGGCGTTATTCTGGCTCTGGCGTTCTTCTCTTGGAAGAACCGTCTGAGCTTTCTGGCTTTTGCGGATCGTATTGTGCCGGTTGTTCCGATCGGGCTGGCGCTGGGTCGGTGTGCGAACTTCGTGAACGGGGAGTTGTGGGGGCGTCCGGCGTCTCCCGATCTGCCGTGGGCTATGGTGTTTCCGACGGGTGGGCCGGTCGCTCGGCATCCGTCCGAGCTTTATGAGGCGCTGACGGAAGGCGTTCTGCTGCTGTGTGTGATGCTGTTTGCGGCATCTCGCCCCAAGCTGCGGGGGCATTTCGGGTTTCTGTCGGGATTGTTCCTGTTTGGGTATGCCTGTGCGCGGAGTTTCTGTGAGTTCTTCCGGGAGCCAGATGCGAATATCGGCTTTCTGGCGGGGGGCGTGACAATGGGGCAGATCCTGTGCATTCCGATGGCGCTTGCTGGCATTGGACTGATGACCTATGCGCTGCGTCGTCCATGGCGGGAGACGGCGCATGTCTGAGGCGGTGCTGGGAAGTGATCTGCTCGGTGTGCCGCATGGGTTTTTCACCCGTCTGGGCGGCGTTTCTCCCAAGCCTTATGACAGTTTGAACTGTTCTCTGTCATCGCCTGATGATCTGGAGAATGTGCGGGAAAACCGGGCGCGTGTGGCGCGGCAGATTCAGGTTGAGCCTGACATGCTTCTGGGTTTGAAGCAGACTCATAGTGACATTACGGTTCCTGTGACTGTTGAAACGCCGCTCTGGGCCATGGGCGCTGGGCAGAATGGCGATGCGTTGGTAACGGATCGACCGGATATTGGTGTCAGCATCATTACGGCGGATTGTGGGCCTGTTCTGCTGGCTTCGGGCGATGGTCGTGTTGTTGGGGCTGCTCATGCGGGGTGGCGTGGGGCTGCGGGCGGGATTCTGGAATCCGTTGTGGCGCAGATGGAAGCTCTTGGGGCTTCTGAAATCCGGGCGGCTGTCGGGCCGTGTATCGGGCCGAAAAGCTACGAAGTGGGTCCGGATATGCGGGAGGCCGTTCTGGCGCAGGATCAGAAGGCTGAAGCGTTCTTTCGTCTGGCAGAGCGTGCCGGGCATTTCATGTTTGATCTGCCGGGTTACTGCGCTGCGCGTCTGCGGGCCGCTGGAGTTCAGACGATTGATGTACTTGGCGTTGATACATTGACGGATCAGCGGTTTTTTAGCCATCGACGCCGGATGCTGGCAGGTGGTGGCCATATTGGCCATCAAATTTCGGCTATTCGACCCCTTCTTTCATCATAATATTTCTGGAGCATTGTGAGCTTGTTCCCGGAGCGGTGAGTGTTATCGTTCCGGGATGAAAATGCTTTGTCCTGTCCAGATTCTGTGTTCTGCCGTGATGGCGGTATGTGCGAGCGGTGTGGCTTATGCCGCACCGTCGCATCTTCTTGTGCGTAATGCCTTGATTTTTTCGATGGCCGATGGGCAGAAAGCGCCTTTCAAAGGGTATTTTTCTGTCCGTTCGGATGGCGTGATCGATCACATCGGGGCGGGTCTTCCGCCAAAAGGGCTGAAAGCCGATCAGGATGTGGATCTGCATGGGCACTGGGTGATGCCGGGCTTTATTTCCGCACATAGCCATCTCTGGCAGGCTGCCTATCGGGGGCTTGCTGCGGATCAGACGCTGATGGGCTGGATTGAGGCTCTGTATTCCGGAAAGGCGAGCGTTGCTCGGCCCGAGGACATTTACTGGTTCACGCTGGAGGGGGCGCTGGATCATCTCGCGCATGGCGTGACGGCGGCTTACAATTTCAACTATGGCGGGGCGAATTCCGGAGTTGTTGAAACGACGGACCGGTTGCAGTTCCAGGCAGAGGCAGTCTCTGGACTCCGGTTCGTGCATGGGCTGGAGCCTTTGCCAGGCAAAGCCGATGTGTCGCTTTCTAGAGCCCGGCAGCATGTGGGAGATTTTCTGGCGTGGTCCGCCGGGCAGCATGTTGGGTCTACGTTCCTGTCCGTGATGATCAATGGTGGGACGGGATTTCACGACACCGGAGAGGTGGCGAAGATCGAAGGGGCGTTGATGCGGGAGTATCATCTGTCCAACCAGAGCCATTATCTGGAGCCGCCCGAGAACGTTTCAGCCCAGCAGGCCCGGTTCCACTGGTTTGAGGATGAAGGCATTCTCGGACCGCATCTGATTTTCGGGCATTTCATCCATACGACGCCTGAGATCATTGCCCGATCCGTAAAGGCAGGGGCGTCCATGGTCTGGAACCCGCTTTCAAATGGTCGTCTGGCGTCAGGGACGGCGGATATTCCGGCTTATCTGAAAGCGGGTTTGCGGGTTGGTATGGGAGAGGATGGGGAAGCCAGTGCGGATCTGGCTGATCCTTTCGAAAATATGCGGACCGGGCTTTATGCCATCCGGGACAAGTACCAGAGTGCTGCAATCATGAGCCCGTATGATGTGGTGCGCCTGCACACGCGAGGGAGTGCAGATGTTCTGGAGGTCGGGGATCGTCTTGGGAGTTTGGAAGTCGGGAAATTTGCGGATTTTCTTGTGATTGATCCGACCAATCTTGGGTATGTATTTGACCCGTATGCCACGCTGGTTTTTGCAGCGGCTCAGGAAAATCTGGAGCAGGTCTATGTGGGGGGCGTGCTAATGGTCGAACATGGCAAGCCGCTGAAACAGGATTTTGCGCATGTTCGGCAGGAAGCTGATCGACGGGTTGCGGCCTCTGTTCAGCATTAAAAAAAGCCGGGGTGTGATCCCCGGCTTTTTTTATGTCAGACACTGTGGGTTTTAGCTTCACGATCCCAGAAGCGGAGCTTCCGGCAGGTTGTGATGAAGGGTTGGAAATCGCCATCGTTTTTGATGGCAATTACACCATCGTCCATGTCGTCGGGCGTGATGCCGCCTTTTGCAAGAAGAGGCGCAGCGTCCGGGCCGTAGGCGATGAATTTGGCGTGGGCGAAGGCATCTGCCACGAAGTCACGGGCTGTTGCGTCTTTGCCAAGGAGTTTTGTTCCCTCGGCGGACGAAAGGAGCACGACGGCATCGTAAAGGACGGATGGTGCACCGACGATTTTCTGTTGGGCAGGGATGGTCTGGCCATCTGTTAGAGTGATGCCTCCAACGACGGGAGCGACCAGTTCCATAATTGCTCCTTCCGCCTCGACCTGCGTCTGAAGAGCGTTGAGGAGGGCTGCGTCTGTTCCGTCTGTGACAATGACGCCCAGCTTTCGACCTGCAAAAGAGTCTGGTCCGTTCTTGAGGATGCTGAGCGCTGTCGAGGCGGCCAGATCCGTGATCGGTGTGCGGGCAGTGGGAGCTGGGGCCGGAAGCTCTTTCAGGCCCAGACCTTCGGCCACGCCCTTGGCCAGCGTTTCATCCACATTCAGAAGATGTGCGATGACGCGGGACCGGATGTTTGGCGTCTCGACCTTGCTGAGTTCGAACACGAACGCATTTTTGATGTGCGTTTGTTCGGGCTTTGTCTGGCTGATGTAGAACTGGCGTGCCTGACTGTAGTGATCGGCGAAGAGTTCACCGCGTTCGCGGGTCGTGCGGCCGTTGTCATCGGGGAAGTGTTTGTAGCCGGTCTTGGGGTTTTCACGCGGACCTGCACCCCAGGAATTGGGCTCGTAATTTACGCGACCCTTCGGGTTGTGCATGGCGGCGTGGCCGTCCTGCTGGAAGTTATGGAACGGGCATTTGGGCGCGTTAATGGGGATGTGCGTGAAGTTCGGGCCGCCGAGACGCTTTGTCTGTGTGTCCAGATAGGAGAAGTTTCGGCCTTGCAGGAGCGGATCGTTGGTGAAGCCGATACCGGGGACGACGTTCTGGGTGCAGAAGGCGACTTGTTCGGTTTCTGCGAAGAAGTTGTCCACCATGCGATCCAGCACGAGGCGACCAATCCGGCGAACGGGGACGAGTTCTTCCGGGATAAGTTTGGTGGCATCCAGAATGTCGAAGTCGAATGTGTCGGCGAAGGCGTCATCAAAGAGCTGTACGCCCAGTTCCCATTCCGGATAATCGCCGGATTCGATGGCCTGCCAGAGGTCGCGGCGGTGAAAGTCGGGGTCGGCGCCGTTGATTTTAACGGCCTCGTTCCACACGACGGACTGAAGGCCCTGCTTCGGCTTCCAGTGGAACTTGACGTAGGTGGAGTTTCCTTCGGCGTTGATGAGTCTGAAAGTATGGACGCCAAAGCCTTCCATGAAGCGGAAGGACCGGGGGATAGCCCGGTCTGACATGACCCAGAGGAGCATGTGGACGGTTTCGGGCGAGAGTGATGCGAAGTCCCAGAAATTGTCATGGGCGGACTGGGCTTGCGGGAAACCGCGATCAGGTTCTTCCTTCACGGCGTGGACCATATCCGGGAATTTCATGGCGTCCTGGATGAAGAACACGGGCATGTTGTTGCCCACGAGATCCCAGTTGCCTTCCTCTGTGTAGAGCTTCACGGCAAAACCGCGGACGTCTCTGACCAGATCGGAAGACCCCTTTGCGCCAGCGACGGTTGAGAAGCGGACGAAAGCCGGGACACGGGTTCCGGTTTTTCCAAGAACTTTGGCAGTTGTGTAGTCGGAGAGGGAGTCGGTGAGCTCGAAGAAGCCGTGTGCGCCGTAGCCTCGGGCATGGACGACGCGTTCGGGGATGCGTTCGTGGTCGAAGTGGAAAATCTTCTCCCGAAAATGGAAGTCTTCCAGAAGCGTTCCGCCGCGGGAGCCTGCCTTCAGGGAGTTCTGGTCATCTGCGACGGGTACGCCCTGCTGGGTGGTCAGGGTGGGGATGTCGCCTTCTGCGGTCTGATGGGTTGCCCCTTGGGGGCCGCGCTCGAAGGTCTGGTCACCGATGGTCACGGTGGTGCGTTTATCTGCCGTGTCGCTCATGGGTCGATCCGATCTGCTGTCGTCGCGAGTGTCCGGGAAAGTAATGCCGGGCGCTTCGGCCTGATTTCAGTAAGTCGACTTCCGTTTCGGGAAATCCTTCACTTTAGAAGTCTGAGACGTCGATAAATGTTCCGGAAAATAATTTGGAGAAATGTTCTGAACTGAACGAAAGAGCGGCTCGTTAGCGACTAGACTGGCATGACTGCCGCACTGAAGGAGGCTTGAATGCCTGTTGATCCGCGTCATTGTTATCCCCAGCCTCCTTTTGAGGGGCAAACGCAGCCTTTTCCTGGTCTTTCGGCGAAGATGACGCCGGAACCTGATTATGGTGAAAAAACCTATCGGGGATCAGGAAAACTGACGGGGCAGGTGGCTCTGATTACGGGAGGAGATTCCGGGATTGGGCGTGCCGTGGCTTTGGCTTTCGCTCGTGAAGGCGCCGATGTTGCGGTGTCTTACCTTGATTCTGAGAGTCAGGATGCGAAGGAGATTGCAGGGCAGATCGAAGCCGAGGGACGGCGCTGCCTTCTTTTGCCGGGGGATATTCGGGAGGCTGCTCAGTGTCAGGCGCTTGTGAACAAGACACTGGACGCATTCGGACGGCTTGATGTTGTGGTAAACAATGCGGCGTTCCAGAGTTGGGCAGAGCATCTTGAAGACATCAGCGACGAAGATTGGCAACGTCATTTTGATACAAACACGCATGCCATGTTTTATCTGACGAAGGCTGCGTTGCCGCATCTGAAGCCGGGGGCGTCCATTATCAACACCTCTTCAGTCAATCTGAAAACGCCTCCGAAGATTCTTGTGCCCTATTCGATGACGAAAGCGGCGATTGCGAACTTTACAGTGAGTATGGCGCAGCAGCTTGCGTCCCGAGGCATTCGGGTGAATGGCGTGATGCCGGGGCCGATCTGGACGCCGTTCATTGTGACGGGAATGCCGGAAGAAGCCCAGAAGAGCATTGGGTCTGATGTTCCGCTGGGCCGACCGGGTCAGCCAGCGGAACTGGCTGGGGCTTATGTGTATTTTGCTGATCCGCTGAACAGTTACACGACGGGCGCTTTGCTGGCTGTTAATGGCGGGATGCCGATGCTCTGACCGGGTTGGATATTCTGGATTTCAGTGGAACGCCTGCTCCTGATCGAGCGGGCGTTTTTCTGTTCTGGGGCCGAAGATCATAGTGGTGCCCGCGCCTATGAGCAGGACGCAGGTTGTGAGGCCGAAGACGCCTGGGAAACCGGCTTTTGGGTAAATCCAGCCGATCAGGACAGGGGATGAGATAGCGCCCAGGCGTGCGATGGCGGAAGCCAGTCCCATGCCTCTTCCGCGCAGGGATGTTGGGAAGAGTTCCGGGGTGTAGGCGTAGATACCACCGTAGGTTCCGTTCATGAACATGGAGAGCAGGATGCCGAAGATCAGGACCTGTGTGGGTGTCTGGCTTGCGGCCAGGCCAATAGCGCTGATTCCGCCGCAGATCATGAAGGTTGCCACTGTGGGGCGTCGGCCGAGACGTTCCGTGCAGACAGCTGAGGCGAGATATCCGGGAAGTTGTGCGGCGTAGATCGAAATGGCGTATGCGAAGCTGCGGGTCACGGTCATGCCACGTTCGATCATGAGCGTGGGGATCCAGGTAAAGAACGCGTAGAAGCAGAAGGTGATGCTGAGCCACATGACCCAGCTCATGAGCGTAGAGCGTCTGAGGTTGGGAGCGAAAAGATCGCTCAGGGAGCGGTTGGCTCTTCCGGCAGTATCGGGTGTTGTTGAAAGACCGACGGCCAGTCCTGCGCTTTGTTCAATCATTCCGACAATGCGACACGCTTCGTGCGTGCGTCCCTGCTGATCGAGCCATCTTGGAGATTCGGGAAGAGTTCGTCTCCACCAGAGAAGCATCAGGACGGGTAGGGCTGTGGCGGCCAGTGCCCATCGCCAGCCGTCGGGGGAGGAGGGGACGATCATGAAGCCGAGGATGGCAGCTGTCACGTAACCGAAGGAATAGAAGCCGGTGAGGCTGGCCGTGAAGGCTCCGCGATAGCGTGAGGATACGAATTCACTCAGATAGGGGGCGATGATCGTGGCTTCCGCGCCCGCACCCAGTCCAGCGAGAAGACGGGCGCTGAAGAAACTGCTGAATGTGTGGGAAACGGCGGATAGCAGGGATCCGATGGCGTAAAGCGCGAGGGCGCTCATCATGACGGAGCGCCTGCCGGATCTGTCTGCCCATAAGCCTGCCAGTAGAGAGCCGATGCCGTATCCCAGATAGGTTGCGCTTCCCAATAGTCCGAGGAATGGACCGGACAGGTGCCATTCCGTTTTTAGAACAGGAAGTGTGAAAGCGACGATCGCAGAATCCAGACCGTCAAACATATATCCGCAGCCTCCAAGAATCAGGAGGCGGCGATGGAAGGGAGTGAAGGGGAGGTGCTCGAGGCGTTGGGCAATGCTCATGGGTTCTCTGGGGCGCGGGCAGCTATGGGGCGTGTGACAGACTATCTGGGGGGCTGGGGGCGGGTCCAGTCATGGCGGATGAGGGGCGTGAGGTATGCGGAATCCGGGAAAAAGGTTGTGTGTGTCGCAGTTTTCCGCTATTTCGCCGCTCGCACAGGCACCCCTGGAGGTCTGTGTGGTAACGAAATTCAATACGCAGGAGCGTAACAGTGGCTAATTTGACGACACTTGCTGTCTCGACGCGCGCGAAGGCTGGTAAGGGGGCAGCGCGCGCAACGAGACGTGCCGGGCTGGTTCCGGCTGTAATCTATGGTGGCAAGCAGGAGCCTTCCATCATTGCTCTTGATCCGCGCGTGATCATGAAGGAACTGCACCGTGGTGGCTGGTCTTCCCGCGTGTACAACCTGGCAGCAGAAGGCGCAGAGCCGGTTGCAGCTCTGATCCGTGACGTGCAGCTGCACCCGGTTTCCGATGCTCCGATTCATGTGGACTTCCAGCGCGTTTCCGCTGGCACGAAGGTTCACGTTGAAGTCTCCATCGTCTTCACGGGCGAAGAAAAGGCTCCGGGCATCAAGCGCGGTGGCGTTCTGAACGTTGTCCGTCACTATGTTGACGTTGCTGCTGACCCGGCCAACATTCCTGAGCACTTCACGGCTGACCTGAGCGCGCTGGACATCCATGACAGCGTTCGTTGGGCTGACCTGAAGGGCACCGAAGGCGTTTCTCTGACGGGTGGTCAGGCTACGGATATCGTGATCGCTTCCGTTGCTCCGCCGACCATCGATGCAGAAATGGAAGCTGAAGCTGCTGCCAAGGCTGCTGCGGCTGCTGCGGCTGCTACGGCAAAGCCGGGCGCAAAGAAGAAGTAAGTCATGAGGCTCTGGACCGGTCTCGGCAATCCCGAGCCGGGGATGAGCCGTCATCGACATAACATCGGCTTCATGGCGGTTGATGAAATCGCCAGGCGTCACGGGTTTTCCCCGTGGCGAAAGCGCTTTCGGGGGGAGACCTCTGAAGGAACGCTTGGGGGGCAGAAAACCCTGCTCCTCAAGCCGATGACCTACATGAACCTGTCGGGCGACAGCGTTCAGCAGGCCGCGCAGTTCTTCAAGATCGCGCAGGCCGACATCACCGTTTTCCATGATGAACTCGATCTTGCTTTCGGCAAGCTGCGCATCAAGCGCGGCGGCGGTGCGGCAGGGCATAATGGCCTGCGCTCAATGGATCGCTGTCTTCCCGGGCCGGATTACTGGCGTGTGCGCATGGGCATTGGCCATCCGGGGCACAAGGACCGGGTGCACGGGCATGTTCTGGGAAATTTCGCCAAGGCGGAAGAACCGGAGCTGGAGCGGTGGCTTGAAGCGGTTGCGGATGCTGCGCCTATTCTGGCCAGAGGCGAGAATGAAGCGTTCATGACAAAAGTGGCGCTGCTTACGGCCTGAATGTCGGGAGACTTCGGGTGTCTTATGGTTAGCTTTTTTCACTGGTATAACGTGCTGGGCGTTGCCGGAGAGATCTCTCCGGCGGGAATCGTACTCTGTTGCCTGTTTTGCGGGGTGCAGGTGTTGTCCGTGGGCGTGGATTCTGCGAACACAGGGCAACTGAATTCTGAGACTGGGCTGACCGCACTGGCGGCCTGAAAGATGGAGAGCACAATGGGTTTCAATTGCGGCATCGTTGGTCTGCCCAATGTTGGCAAGTCCACGTTGTTCAATGCCCTGACGGAAACAGCCGCAGCGCAGGCAGCGAACTACCCATTCTGCACCATTGAACCGAATACGGGCCGTGTTGCCGTGCCGGACCCGCGACTGGATATTCTGGTGAAGATCGGCAAGTCCCAGAAAGAAATCCCGACCAGCCTTGAGTTTGTTGATATTGCGGGGCTGGTTCGTGGTGCGTCCAAGGGGGAGGGGCTGGGGAACCAGTTTCTGGCGAATATCCGCGAGACGGATGCGATCATCCATGTTCTGCGTTGCTTTGAAGATGATGACATCACCCATGTTGAAGGTGGGGTCGATCCGGTTCGGGATGCGGACATCATCGAGACCGAACTGATGCTTGCGGATCTGGAAAGCCTTGAGAAGCGCCAGATCAATCTTCAGAAGCGTGCGCGGGGCAATGACCGCGAAGCACAGGCCCAGCTTGAGCTGATGGAGCCGCTGATTGCGGCGCTGCGTGATGGTAAGCCTGCCCGTACGGCGGTGCCGAAGGGCCAGGAAGAGGAAGCAGCGCGTCTTCAGCTGCTGACGACGAAGCCGGTTCTGTATGTTTGCAATGTTGAGGAGGCTTCTGCGGCCACTGGAAACGCGCACTCGGAGGCGGTTCGCAAGCGTGCTGAGGAAGAAGGCGCTGGTGTTGTGATTGTGTCTGCGGCGATCGAGGCTGAGGTCAGCCAGTTGCCGCAGGAAGATCGTACGGAGTTCTTGGAAGGGCTTGGCCTGAGTGACAGTGGTCTGGATCGTGTGATTGCGGCTGGCTATCGTCTGCTGGGTCTGCGGACATACTTCACGGTTGGCCCGAAAGAAGCGCGTGCCTGGACGATTACTGCAGGAACGAAAGCGCCTCAGGCTGCTGCCGTCATTCACAATGACTTCGAACGTGGCTTTATTGCCTGCGAAACGGTTGCTTTTGACGACTATGTGGCCTGCAATGGTGAAGCAGGAGCCAAGGAGGCCGGGAAGTTGCGGATCGAAGGCAAGGAATATGTTGTGCAGGATGGAGATATTCTCCTCTTCCGATTCAATGTCTGACGCTGCGACTATTCTGAAAAGCCTGACGGATAAAGCCCGTCAGGCGAGCCGGGGTCTGGCGCGGGCTGATGAGGCTACGCGGAACAGGGCGCTTTTGGCTGCGGCTGCGGCACTTCGTGAAAATTCTACAGCGATTGTTGCGGCCAACCAGCAGGATCTGGCCACATTGTCTGCTGACCGGACGGCAGCGTTCCGGGATCGTCTGACGCTGACGCCTGAGCGGGTCGAGGCTATGGCAAAGGGTCTGGAAGACGTTGCCCAGCTGCCAGATCCGCTTGGACGTATTCTGACGGAATGGGAGCGACCGAACGGGTTGCTGTTTCGCCGGGTTGCGGTGCCGCTTGGCGTCATTGGTATGATCTACGAAAGCCGGCCGAATGTTGGTGCTGATGCTGCGGCACTTTGCATCAAGTCGGGCAATGCCGTCATTCTGCGTGGTGGTGGTGAAAGCCTGAATTCGGCACGTGCTATTCATGCGGCGATGGTTGCTGGGTTGGAGCAGGCGGGTCTTGATCCGGCTTGCGTGCAGATTCTGCCTTCTGCTGATCGTGCGTTGGTCGGAGCTTTGCTTCAGGCGGCTGATGGGGTTGATCTCATTATTCCGCGCGGTGGAAAGTCTTTGGTCGAGCGTGTTCAGCGTGAGGCGCGTGTGCCTGTTCTGGCGCATGCGGATGGGCTGAATCACACCTATGTTCATGCCAGTGCTGATCCGGATATGGCGCGTCGGGTGCTGCTGGATGCCAAGATGCGCCGGACCGGGATCTGTGGGGCGACGGAGACGCTGCTGATTGATCGAGCAATTGCTCAGTCACTGCTGCCGCTGATTGTAGACGATCTGGCTGCTAAAGGTTGTACGTTCCGGGCAGATGAAGCTGCTCAGGCGATTGTTTCGTCTTTACCGGCGGCCAGTGCGGCGGATTTTGATACCGAGTGGCTGGATTCGATTCTGTCCATTGCTGTTGTGGATGGCGTTGAGGATGCTCTGGAGCATATTGCCCGTCATGGCAGTGCGCATACGGAAGCGATCATTGCCGAAGATCCCGAAGCCGCTGCTGTGTTCCTGAATGGGACGGACAGTGCGGTGGTGTTGTGGAATGCGTCTACGCAGTTCTGTGACGGTGGTGAGTTCGGATTCGGGGCCGAGATCGGTATTGCCACGGGGCGCATGCACGCTCGTGGGCCGGTCGGACTCGAACAACTGACCTGCTATCGCTACGAAGTTCGTGGCAATGGGCAGGTGCGCGGCTGACCGTGATCCCGACTTTTGGGGATGGGCGCCGGATGCGGGTTGGCCTTCTGGGGGGGTCCTTCAATCCGGCGCATATCGGGCATCTTCAGGTGGCGCAGCGTGCCTTGCGCGCTCTTCGGCTGGATCAGGTCTGGCTTATGGTGTCACCGGGAAATCCGCTGAAGCCTCGGAAGGGTATGGGGACGTTCAGGGCGCGGCTTGGATCGGCGCGGAGGCTTGCGGACGGGAGACGGATCTGTGCGACAGATATCGAAGCTCGTCTGAAGCAGCGTTACACGGTAAAGACTGTGGCGTTGTTGAAGCAGCGTTTCCCGAATGTGCAGTTTGTCTGGCTCATGGGGGCTGATGGGTTAGCGCAGTTTTCTCGATGGAAGAACTGGCGTGCTCTGGCCCGGATGATTCCGATCGCGATTCTGCCCCGACCAGGGAGTGTGACTCCGGCATTACATGGGGCGGCAGCCTCGGTTTTGCGTCGAAATCGGCGGCCATCGAGAGAGGCCCCCATACTGGGGCGGAGAAAAGGAAGCGCTTGGACGTTCCTTTCTGCGCCGCAGAACGATATATCGGCTACAGCGTTGCGTGAGTCTGGGCAAACCTGTCTGGACGCGGATCAGGAGTAAAAACCATCACCAAGACGACCTCAACCGACCCGAAGGCCAAGACCACGCGTCGGAAAACCAGCACCCCTGATGCGGCACTGGCCGAGGCTGCCAAGGTGCCGGGAACGCCTCGCAAGAAGGCTGCTGCTGCCGGTCCGAAGAAGACAGCGGTCAAGCGCGAGCCTGTGCAGCCGGATGTTCTGACGAAAATGCTCTCCATCATCACGGCGAGCCTTGAGGAAGACAAGGCAGAAGACATTGTGGTGGTGGATCTGGTGGGACGCGCCAATTTTGCTGACCGCATGGTTGTCGCTACAGGTTTGGCGGACCGTCAGATTGCGGCCATGGCTCATCACATCGAGAAGAAGCTGGGTGAAGAAGGCTTCAACCGGGTTCTCGTTGAAGGGGCTAATGGCAGCGACTGGGTGCTGCTTGATGCCGGTGACATTGTTGTTCATCTCTTCAAGCCGGAAAGTCGTGAGCTCTACGGTCTGGAAAAGATGTGGAGTGCCGATCTGGATTCGAGCGAATCCGAAGTAGCTGTCGGTAAGGGCGAAGAGCAAGGCTGAATGAAGCTCGTTGCTATTGGACGTCTGAAATCCGGGCCCGAACGGGAATTGTTTGACCGTTATGCGGCCCGGATTCGTCCGGCTTTGACGGTTACGGAGTTGCCGGCTTCCAAAGGTTCGGTTCAGGAGCAGAAGCGGAGAGATGCCAGCGCCCTGCTAGGGGCCTGCCCTGACAATGCCTTCATCATTGCATTGGATGAGGGGGGTAAAGTGCATGGGAGCTTGCAGTTTGCTTCCCTTTTTTCCCGCTGGCAGGAAACGGGACGTCCTCTTCATTTTCTTATAGGCGGGGCCGAAGGACTAGACAGTTCTGTCATCCAGAGAGCTGATGCTGTCATTTCTCTGGGGGCCATGACCTGGCCTCACATGCTTGTACGGGTCATGATTGCAGAGCAGATTTTCAGGGCTCAGGCGATTAATTCCAATCATCCGTATCATAAGGATACGCGGCCTGATTGAAGTTCGACCACTTGTCTGAACACAAAAAAAGCGGGGATCTACCCCGCTTTTTTTGTGAGCTCAATCTTAGCGGATTGAGCGGTTGGGAGCGTCTGAGGTGAACGCGTCGTCTGGGGCTTCAGCAACTTCCGTGTTGCTCATCGGGTGGCCCAGAGCGTTCGAACCGTGAAAAACAGCGCGATGCCGGAAGGTCGTAGGGTGGCTTTCACGGGCCACCATAACCTGTCGTGCTGGGCGTCCATCATCCGGGCGGCCATAAATGAAGCCATAAGTGGGATAGATGCTACCGAATCGTCCGCTACGGTCATTCAGTGCAACGCGGACTGCGCTCCAGTCATTGTTGGGCGATACGTCTACAACGCGCACATTGTGTGCGATGCCGTTGGAGGCCCAGTGAGACTGGTCAATGTAGATGGTGCGGCTGTTTTCTACCGCGCGAACGACGGCCACATGGCCCAGTGGCATACGGCGGATGGCGCGGAAGTTCAGGACTGATCCTGCTTCCGGAGCGTTCCCGCGGGCATAGCGGCCAGCAGCATTGTACCACCAGTCACGGGCATTGCCGTGAAGGACAACGTCAGAAGCTTCTTTTGCGTAGGCTACGCACTGAATGACGTGTGCCGTGGAGAATGTGTGGTGGTGGTAGGAATGGGATGCTCGGTGAGAGCGGAAAACACTGTGACCGCCGTGTGAACCACGGAGGTGTTTGGCCTGTGCATGACTTGAAAAGAACATGACCGCTGAGAGCGCCAGGGCAGAGAAAAAAGTTTTCCGGCAACTTTTATGCGTCACGATCTTTTTGATCCTGAATTGGCTTGTGTCGTTCGGGTGACAGGGAGCTAACAATCTTCATGCAACCCTGACAAGGGCAGAATGCATTGCTGAGGGTTAAATTTTCATTTCAGTTGAAAATCTTTCTTGCGTCGCATTCTGCCTTAATTATGCCTTATTGTCCCGAAGCGGTTTTATTTGGTCGTCGTCAGCATGATTTCCACGAGGATGCGTGGGTCAGCCATGACGGCCTGAACGCAGGCACGTGCAGGAGCTAGGCCTTCCTGAAGCCATGCGGACCAGTGGGTGTTGAGGGCATCGCGATCAGCAATGTCTTTCAGCCAGATCTGTGCCTGAAGAATGCGGGTGTTGTCTGTGCCGTGTTCTTCAAGAATGGCGTCTAGTTGGGCGAGAACATCCTTTGTCTGTCCGTTGATGTCTTGGGACAGGTCTTTTGCGACAACACCCTGTGTGAAGATGAAGCCGTGGTATTCGACAGCCTTGGACAGGATGGTGTTGGGTTCTGTGCGGATGATACGGCTCATGGAATATTCCTGATCCTGAGGGAAGAAAGGTGCAGAGTGATGCGCCTTTGAGGGCGGGTCAATCACCCTGTTGGTCCCTTGTGGTAGGGGGAAGGACGCGGTATCGCCGGGAACGATGGATGAACCGGCCGGTCGGGAGACAGAAGCGTGGTCCCTTTGAATGTCAAAAGAGTAGCTGTGACGCCGATCCGGCAGAACTGCACGATCCTCTGGGATGAACGGAACCATGCCATCGTTGTGGACCCGGGCGGCGATGTAGATGATCTGCTTCAGGAGCTCACTGGTTTGACAGTTGATGCGATCCTGTTGACCCATGGGCATCTTGATCATGCCGGTGGGGCTGATGACCTTCGGACGCGTCTGACTGAAGCACAGGGGCAGCCTGTCCCGGTTCTGGGGCCTGATCGTCGGGATGCGTTTCTTCTGAGTACTATTGAACAGCAGGCAGCTCATTTTGGTTTGAGCGGAATGGTCAGTGTCGTGCCGGACCGGTTTCTGGAAGATGGAGAGACGCTGCGGCTTCTAGGGCACGATATTGAGGTGCGGCATCTTCCGGGTCATACGCCTGGCCATGTGGTTTTTATTGATCATGCCAGTGGTAGAGCAATCGTCGGGGACACGCTGTTTCGTCGGACGGTAGGGCGCACTGATTTTGCGTATGGCGATTCTGAAGCCTTGATTGCTGGTATTCGACGCCAGCTTCTGAGTTTGCCCGATGAAACCGTCGTGTTGTGTGGGCATGGAATGCCAACCACAATTGGTGAAGAGCGTCGCTCCAATCCGTTTCTTGTTGCTGGTCTATAAATTTTCAAAGGGGTTTTTCATGCGATTTTCTGTGTGTTCCGTGTTGGCTGCTGCATGTTTTGCTGTTGGTGGGCTGTCTGGTTCCGCTTATGCAGCGGAGGAGCCGATCCGTCAGGCGCAGCCCGTTTTGCCGACGGCACCTCTGACGATCACCACACAGGATGGGGTCAAGCATCAGTTCACGGTGGAGCTTGCAAAAACATATCGTCAGCAGGAAGTCGGCGAGATGTTTCGCAAGGAATTGTCGAAAGACAAGGGGATGCTCTTTCTTTGGCCTCGCCCGCAGGTTTCCGATATGTGGATGAGGAATACTCTAGTGTCTCTGGACATCGTGTTTATTGATTCCACCAACCATATTCATGCGATTGCTGAAAAGGCTGTGCCCTTGAGTGAGGCCATTCTCAGCAGTAATGGTTCTGTTGCCAATACGCTTGAGCTTGCCGGGGGTGTTACGGAAGAGCTGGGTATCCGGGTGGGTGATGCGGTCAGCAGTCCGGCTTTGAAGCACTGAAACGATTGTGAAGGTTCTTGTTACTGGAGCGGCTGGCTTTATTGGGTTTCATGTTGCGAACGCATTGCTTGCTCGCGGAATGGATGTTGTCGGTGTTGATACGCTCAACAGCTATTATGACCGCTCTCTGAAAGAGGCCCGACTGAAGCCGTTGGATGGGCAGGCGAATTTCTTGTTCTTGCAGATGGATGTGTCTGACAGAGATGGGATGACGTCTCTTGTGGCAGCACATCCGGATATTGAGATTGTCATCCATCTGGCCGCGCAGGCGGGTGTTCGATATTCGCTGGTGGATCCTTATTCCTATGTACAGACCAATGTCATGGGGCAGGTCGTTCTGCTGGAAGCGTGTCGAGCGCTCAAAAAGCTGAAGCATTTCGTTTATGCGTCTTCATCCTCTGTTTACGGTAGAAATCGGTCATTGCCTTTTCGGGAAGATGATCGGGTAGATGAACCAAGCTCTTTGTATGCTGTCACCAAGAGAGCGGGTGAACTTACGGCATCTACCTATGCGTATCTTTATGGAATCCCTCAGACTGGATTGAGGTTCTTCACTGTCTATGGACCCTGGGGGCGTCCCGACATGGCGTATTATGGTTTTGCCGAGGCGATTTGCGCGGGGAAGCCTGTGACCCTTTATGAGGGTGCCGATCTGTCGCGGGATTTCACATATATAGATGATATTACTGCGGGCGTTCTGGATGTCATGGATTTGCCGCCGGAGAAGGGGCAGGCGAGACTTCTGAATCTGGGTGGAGATCGCCCTGAGCGTGTAACAGCTCTGATTGGACTGCTGGAAAAATATCTTGGACGTTCTGCGCGGGTTGAGCTTCGAAAGCGACCGGTGGCTGATATGGAAAAGACTTGGGCCAGTTTGGAAGACGTGCAGGCGCTTTGCGGATGGACTCCTAAGGTTTCCTTAGAAGAAGGCGTTATGAAATTCGCAGCCTGGTACAGGGAATTTCATAAAATCTGACTTTATTTCATTTTTCTTATATTTTTTGGTTGACGGGTATGTGTGGTGGTCTTATAAGCCCGTTCACCGACGCGGCGGGGCCTTCTTCGAGGGTCTGGCCGGGACGGTTAGAGACTGTGATCTTTGAAAATT
>NZ_JAGEKJ010000024.1:0-20811 GCF_049887835.1 Gluconobacter sp. NFX36
GATTATGTTCGGGAGGCTCAAAGACTGGCGGCGGGTCGCAACACGCTATGACAGATGCCCAAATGTCTTCTTCTCAGCCATCTGCCTCGCTGCAACCGTCATCTTCTGGCTATGAGTCCTGAGCCTAAGGCCAAGAACATACTCTTCCGCATCACACGGACGTATTCTGGATCGCATGCGCAACGGAATTGAAAAAAGCCTGCGTTATAGTCATGCCTGGCCTGAAATTCTTTTTCAGATCACCCGCCAGTTCGCGGTTCCAGCACATGGGAACGCCCTGCTCGCGCGCTATCGTCCGATATTTCTCGGCAGCGCCCCCCTGCCCGATGCACACCACGCGCGGCACAGGCGTATCTCCCGGCTTGTAGCGTATTCCGATCGTTACGCCCTCCTGACAAATCATCAGCGTTGCCTGCTTGGGGCCAAGTTTCGCGGGGGAACGGCGGTTTTCGTTGGCAATTCTCACCCGCTGCATCTTGATCTGCGGATTACCCTGCGTTTCCTTCCGCTCGTTTTTCAACTCTGTCTGGGTCATGCGCATTTCATGCATAAAAAAACGCTTCTGGATCATCAGATCGGCGATACCAGTCGCCAGATAAAAAGCACACGCACCCAGCATCATCGGTACCACCAACGCCGAGAGAATTTTCGGCCACTCTGTTGGAGCCATTTCCGGTATACGGATTAGATCGTTCACTTCGTGCAGGACGATCGCTGCAAGCGCCCCTCCGAATACAAGGACCTTCAAAATCGAGAGCGCCAGATCAACGAAATTCTTCGGCTTGAACATGTTCTTCAAACCACCGATCGGATTGAGCTTCTCCAGTTTCGGCATCAGCGGATCGATAGAGAAAATGAATCCGCGATTGATCAACAGACCCGCGAACAATGCTGCCCCGATAGCCAGAAGTAGCGGCACAAGCGCGCAATGAAGCAATGCGCCTTTTATCGCGCCCGACATATCGCGCACTGCTTCATCAAAAGGAAGGGTCGTAGCCGCGCCCGCCACTGCAAAGAGTCTCCCGAGCCGTGCAGAAATAGACGAGGCGCCCGTCAGCACCCAGCCGATCAGAACGATCGAGATCATGGCGGATTGCATGTCGGGGGCCTTGGCAAGGCGACCCTTTCTGCGCTCATCCGTCAGTTTTTTGGCGGATGCCGGAAGGTTCCGCTCTTCGCTGCTGCCACTCATGGTGCCAGCAACCCTCCGAGATCATGCATAATGGACATATCCAGAATGTCCCTGCGCGCATAAACGACGAGCCAGGAAGCGTATCCACACATCATCAACGTGAAGGCCAGATTCCTGAGGGTGGGCGCGAGATCGTAAAGATGAAGTTTAGGGATCGCGCGCATCAACAGAATGATGCACCCGTCACACAGCAGCATGGCCAGAATGACCGGCACCGCGATTTTCATGGACAGGATTTCAAAACGGTCGAGCAGACCCAGCGCGGTCGTCGCAAAACCGGGCTGTGGGGTCAGACCGAGAACCAGAGGAGGCCATGCAATCTCTGAATCCACGATAGCCTGATCGAGAAACCCGAGCCCGTTACCAATGACGTACAGCGCGACAGTCGTCATCGCCAGCAGCGAGGCCGACAGCGACTCCTGCTCCCCATCGGGTTCGGAAGCCTGTCCCTGTGTCGCGCTTCTCTGGGTATCAAGCCACTCCCCCGCGCTCTGCACGGTCCATATCGGCAATCCTGCAAGGAAACCGATGATGACGCCAATCATCATCTCGCGCGCGCCAATCAAAGCCAGCGAAGGCAGGTTGAGGGACGTCTGCTGCAGGTCTCTGTAGAGTCCGGGAATTACCGGCAGCCCTACGACGAACGCGAAAGCCCCCCGCACGACGCCTCCCAGTTGCGCCCGCGTGAAAACTGGAAGAACCAGAGCCGCACCCGCAGGCCGCCCCATCGCAATCGCAACCGCGGACATCAGCGGCATCAGACTGGTCGTGAAATGTGCCGCCGGCATCGTCAGCTGCGCGTCATCACGGGGAAATCGTCGAAAATATGCTCCGTAAACGTCAGCAGAGGCGGCAGGAGTGTCCCGCCCATGAGCAGAAGTGTGGCGCAGACCGCTACGACCTTGAACGTCAGTGGCATTGTCTGATCCTGAAGCTGCGTCACCGCCTGCAGTATTCCAATTGCAATACCGATCACCGTAGCGATTAACAGCGGTGGTCCTGCAATCGAGGCGAACAGGAAAAGCGCGGCTGAAAGCTGCTGCGTCAGTCCTCCGTCATCCATCGGCAAACCTCCCTTCCATCATGCATAACTCAGCACCAGACCATGCAGCAGCCGTGTCCACCCACCAGCCAGAACGAACAGGAGCAGTTTGAGCGGAACAGAAATCGTGTTTGGCTGCACCTGTGACAATCCCATGGCAATGAGGATCGTCGTGACGACGAGATCGATCACAATGAAAGGCAGATAGATAAGAAACCCGATCTCGAAAGCTCTTTTGAGCTCCCCGGTCAGATAGGCCGGCAACAGGACCGGAAGAGAGTCGGGCGCGAGAGTGGCCCGCATGTCTTCCGGCCAGAGCCGTTGCGCCGAATTGACGAAGAATGCCCGCTCGCGTGGCTGGGTAAAGCGCATGAGATGCTGGGCCACCGGGGCCTGGGCAACTTCGTAAGCCTGCACGTAATCACTGATGCTCTCGTATTTCAGGCCTGCATCCGTGACATTTTGATAAACTTCCTTACCCATCGGGGCGGAAATGAAGAGCGTCAGGATCAGGGCAATCGAATAAAGCACCACGTTCGGGGGGGACTGCTGAATCCCGAGCGCGGTGCGCAGCAGGAACAGGACGACTGAAATCTTGACGAAAGAAGTTGTGGAAATCACCGCCAGCGTCAGAAGTGCGAATGCCAGCGTCAAAATCAGCGCGGTGACGAGATTTGTGGACGCGAACCCGCTTCCCATCATTGCTCCTGCCCCCTGCATCAGGCGTTGATCCGTGTCAGCCGGACAGCCAGTGCGGCTCCGACTTCCACCAGTTCGCCCTCTCCGATGCGCCGCCCATGCGCCAGCACCGATACTTTCTGGTCACTCAGGGAGCCGATTTCGATAACATGCCCCTCACCGATTTCCTGCAACTCGCCAAGAGTAAAAACCCTGCGTCCGATCTCGAAACTCAGCGGCACCTGAACGGTATCGAACTGCACTTCAGGAACTTCGGTTTCCGGAAACTGCTCTGCTTCGGGCGAGGAAAAGAGAGGTGGGGCGGCCGATCCGTCTGTCATGTGTCCGATCCATTCCGGTAAAGAAAATTGTGCAATATCCTGCCAACCACCCTGTATAACGATCCTGTACCCATCGTGAACCGCCAGGGTCGCCAGCGCCTCTCCGGCCACGAGCGCCACGCTCCGCCGGGCAGTTGGGCCGATGACAATCCCGCAGCCCGGCCTGAGCGCACGCACCTCTGCCACGGAAAGAGACATGCCCCCAACACGAAGGCTGACCGCCACCGGCGGCGCCTCGAACGTGCGGATCAGAGCCGGAAAATGCGGCCTGAGCGCCGAAAACGTTTCCTGCGCAAGATGAAGCAGCCCGTCGAACACCTCTTGCGCACCAAATGAGACCCTGAACCCCACACGCAGTGGCGATTGCCCAGAAACGGCCTCCTCGAATTCGACCGGTCTGGCACAACTATCGAAGCGCAGGATGGACAGTGTGCAGCCCAGTCGCGTCTCGAAATCCATCAGAGCTTCGTTAAACACCATCTCGACAAGAAGAATAGCGATATCGCTGTTTAGGGGCGCGCGCGGCTGAGGCTCGGCCAGACGCAGGATCATTCGCAACAGACCGCGTGGCAACAGGCATTGCCCTTCCTGCGCGCCGATCTTCAATTGCAGACAGAGCCAGTCTTCCCCCGGCGAAAACGGGGGCAGGAACGCGACACTCCAGATATCCGGTTCAACCGGAATTTTGAGCGGGTACCGACCGAAAAACTCCGAAACGGCAGGAGAATACGCAAGCGTGGGCGCCCTGTACGGGCGTACGGTATCTTTCCGGCTCATGACCCCTCGAAATCCCGGGCGGCATGCCGCATCAGAGCCAGATCCTCCAGTTCCTGTTCGTCCAACGCTTCCTGTTCGCGCCTCTCTGCGTTCCGGGCTTTGTCGAGCAGGCGTGCAGCATGACCGCAACGCTGGTCGAACTCCCGGTGCGCCCGCCATGCGAGCGCGGCAGCCTCGTCCTGCTTTCTGGCCATGTCAGCCCGCAAACCCACATCCTTCTGGAGCGCAATGGCTCGATCTGCCAGCGCCCCCAGATGATCGTGCCTGTCCCGCAGGGCCTGCGGACTGACCGTACCATGCTCCAACGGACGGTTCATGCGTGCCGTACCTTCCGCCTCCACCGCACGCCAGTGCTCACGGTGGCTGTCAAGAACGGTCTGGCTGCGTTTTACGTCCTCCCACCCGGCATGAGCCTCCTGGGTGCGTAACAGAGCGGTCTTTCTGGCCTGTGCCGCGCGCAACTCGCGCAGGCGCAAGAGTTTCTGCGCCATCGGAACGGGAATGACCGTCATCAGCCCAACAGTCGGGTCATCCATTCCGTCATCTCCGCAAATGTTGTCCGCTCCTCGTTGCCCTGCCGCAGCAACCCCCTCATCTCATCGATTTTTTCAATGGCTTCATCGGCCAGCGGATCACCACCGGGCTTGTATTCTCCAACCTGCAACAGGAACGCGACATCCTGATAGCGCGCCCAGAGCGCCCTGAGCCGATCGGCTCGAACCTGATGCTCCGCAGACGTCACGAGGCTCATCACACGCGACCGGCTGCTCAGAATGTCGATTGCCGGATAATGCCCCGACGCCGCAAGCGCGCGGGAAAGGATGATATGCCCATCTAAAATCCCGCGTGTTTCTTCCGCGATTGGATCGCTCTGCCCGTCTTCCACAAGAACGGCGTAAAAGGCAGTGATGGAACCCCGCTCTCCCATTCCCGCCCGCTCCATGAGCTTGGGAAGAGCCGTAAAAACGGACGGTGGAAAGCCCCGTCGGGTCGGCGGCTCGCCGGCGGCAAGACCAATCTCGCGCAGGGCACGTGCAAAGCGCGTAACGTTATCGACGAACAGAAGGACCTTGAGCCCCAGATCGCGAAAATGCTCCGCAATCGCGGTCGCAGCCTGTGCACAGGCCACACGTTCCGCCGCCGGCCTGTCCGACGTTGCCACCACGACGACCGAACGGGCCAGCCCATCAGGCCCGAGGTTATGCTCTATGAATTCCCGAACCTCACGGCCACGCTCCCCGACCAGCGCGACAACCGTGACATCCGCATCGCTTCCCTTGACGATGGAGGCCATCAGCGTGGACTTTCCGCCCCCTGCCTCACCATAGATCCCCAGACGCTGCCCCTCCCCACAGGTCAGGACGCTGTCGATCGCGCGAAGGCCGATCGGCAGAGGACGGTCGATCATTCTGCGTCGCATTGCATCGGGCGGACTGGCTGTAATCGGGGCGCTGGGGCCGGACGGGAGTGGTCCTTTACCGTCCATGGGCGCTCCGAGCGCATCCAGAACGCGACCCAGAACACGCTGCCCGACCGGGAACTGACGCCGCCCACCCGTCGGAAGAACCTCCGTCTCAGCGGAAATGCCCTCCAGATTGCCCATCGGTGCCAGAAGGACCTCACGCCCGGCCAGCCCCACAACTTCAGCGTTCATACTCCAGTCCCGCTTGCGGTCCCGCAGGAGGCAGAGATCACCAACCGCGACATTGGGCAAAATCGCGCGGATGATCGTTCCGGTTGCAGCAACGACCCGCCCCTGAACCGGATGGGATTCCAGCGATGCCGCCTTGGAGCGCAACAGTGGAAGCAGGTGCCGCATCCGCTCGACGACATGCCCCGGGTCTTTGCCGTCACCCCTCCCTTCCCCAAGATCGGGCATGCCGGAATCGCCGTTCGAAAACCCACGACTGCTCCCTCGCGAAGGCGGCTCCCCGATCCGTCGTTGCGCGCTTTCGTCAGTCCGCACTATCTCAGGAGAAGCAGACTCGCCAAAATCGGGGCCTTCCGGCACCGCTCGCAGCCGCTTCAGGCTCCGCGTCCCGACGAGACCATCACGCGAGGGCGGGACCGATATGTCATGCTCACCGCACGGGCTTGTTACAGACGCACCACCCGCCATATTCGGCCCTGTCTCCCCGGAATCGTCGCCCTGGCTACCGCCCGACTGTCCGTCACGCCTGATCGAAATACCCGCAACGGCGCCTTCAGGCGGATGCTCATCCGGTCCGACCGGCCTGACTGGCTCTTCCGGTATAAAAGGTCGTGGGTTCTCCGCTATAATACTTCGCCCTGAATCCTCTGTAGAGGCCAAGGTGGAATAGGCGGACGACAAGGCTGCTAGCAGCGAGATATCCTGCTGTACCGATGTGACTTCAGTGTCCGACAGCGCTGGCCGTGATGTCATGATCCGTGCCCCGGCGTGTCCGCCAGATCGGCCAGCTGATCCCACTGCGCCGCAAGACGCTCGCGCAGAAGACGCGTCTGGTCGGCGATGCCGAGCTCAGACACGCCGAACTCGCTCTCCAGAACACACCGGCCGGACGCCAGACCTGCGTCCACCTCGATGTGCACGCCACTGTCGCTGTCCTGAAGAAGGGGCATGAACTCCGCCAGAGGCGCGACACAGTCCGGGGCAATCCGAAGCTGTGCTACCGTCCCGCGCCGGATGCGTGACAAGCCATGTTCGATTGCCAGTGGCAGGACATCGCTGATATCCACGCGCCCGAGCATGTCAGCCACGATATCCGCGACGATCTCCGGCAGGCTGCACTCAAGATTTTGCAGCACCTGCGACGCGGCTTGGGCAGATGACATGATCTGCTGCGCCATTTCCACACGCGCTTGCGCACGGCCCTCCTCCAGACCACGCTGCTTTTCTGCGTCGTAAGCGGCTCTGGCAGTGCCCCTCAGCCGACTGGCGTCCGCCAGAGCGCTCCGATAAGCTGCCTGCGCCTCACACCACAGGGTCATCTCTTCAGGGTTCAGGATACGCTGTTCGGGGGAGAGCGTGGCGAATTCGGTCATATACCACTCTCCTCTAATGCTTCATCTTCCTTGACGTTTGCGGGAGCGAAGAAAGTCGCGATAACGTGCCGGATGATGGCATCGCTTGTCTCAGGCGCAGCATCCGGCAGCCCCACAGCGGGCAGACGTAGTGTAGCTGCTTTCTGACAGGTCGGTGACACCTGATCGCGCCATCGCACCAAGCAACGCCACCCCCAGTCATTGATCGCAGAAGCCAGCTCTTCCGCGCCTCCCTCAATAGTCGGCAGCACAATGGGCGAAACAATCTGGACGGAATGTCGGATCCCGAACATACGCGCCGAAGTGCCTACTTCCCGGTTCAGGACGGCTATTGACGCCGTATCGACATATCGGGCCAGAGCCCGACCGAAGATCAGAGCCCCCATATGCCGTCCTGCCACTTCCACCTCAAAGCGCGGACGGTACGCCAGAACGTCGAAATCCGACGCGGCCTGTTCCGGGCGGTCAATGCGATAGTCTATGAGTTTTGCCAGACGATGCGCCAGACGGTCACACCGCTGGATCCGTTCCACCGTCTCGCGCCGCAGCATCGGCATCGCGCGCTGGAAATGGGACGGATGAAGGTCGACAAGTGTTTCGGTCGCGTTCGCCCTGCTCATGCGGCCCTGTCGGAAACCACGGCAACCTGCGTCGTTCTGGAGGTAAACCTCTTTCCACGAAAGCGCCTCCAGAGATACCACCCTCCCGCAAGCGACGGCCAGAATACAGCCAGAACCCATCCTGTTACTGCAAGAGGACCGGGGCCAGCGGGCGTGAGCGGGATATTCTGTGATTGAACAGGAATCAAAATGACCGAAACTCGGTCATAGCTCAAATCCTGCACGGCGTTGGCGACGAGCTGCTTGATCTTCGGGATCAGCGTCCCGGCGCTGCTTCCTTCGTCGTAACGCAGGACAACGGCGGCCGTGGCCGGTTTTTCCACACCTGTCACAGGGTCACTGGCTGACGCCGCAATATGAACCCGCGCATCCACGACGCCATCAATATCATTCAGAGTGCGGTCAAGCTCCTGACTGATCCCAAAATAAAGCTTGGCACGTTCCGCCGCAGGAGAACTAATAAGCCCCTGCTGCTGGAAAACCTTGTCCATGCTCGCATATTCATTCCGCGGATAATGCGCCGCCTTCAGGACATTGACCGCATCGGCAATCCGGCTGCTGGACACCTCAATCGCACTGCTTCCATCCTTGCTGATCACGCGGTCAGCAGAGATCCCGTGCTGAAGCAGAATGGCAACCATCTGCATCGCATCCCGTTCGGATAGCCCGGTATAAAGTTCGGACTGGCACGCCGTCAGCCCAAGACACAGGATCAGCAGAGAAGCAGAGACCCACCTCACTCCCATCATCCACCCTGACTCAGCAGACTTTTAAGCGTGCTGGCCATATTCTGTGACGCCACGGTGATGACATGCGTTTCGAACTCGGCATTCGTCAGTGCGATCTGACGTGAAATCGACTCATTATAGAGCTGTTCGCCCTGCTGCTGGATCCGCCCGAGTAGGCTTTCGGGATCTGTTGCCGAACGGGCACCCGCATGATGAGCCGCCAGGACATCATGTTTTGCGGAGGGATGCGAAATCCCACCGCCCGTATCCATACCCGTCGTCACGCCATTTTTGTCATACAGCGTCTGAGCCGATATCGCTGATCCCGCACGGTCCGGCGCTAGCCCCTGCGGAGCGAGAGCATCGAGCCGGCCGAAGCTGCTGCCAATACGACTCAGGCTATCGAGAATACGGTCGCCCAGTGTCGGCCCCGACTGTACGGGAACGATCTGACTTATGGGAGATGCAGGAATGGCTTCGGAAAAAGCAAGCTGCGTCCGTGCCGTATCGTGAAACGCGGCGAAATCAGCCTGATGAAACGCCCCAGCCGGCGCAGGGGCTGTAAGCGAGGGCGTGGCAGACGCAGCCTGACTGGCAGCGACGGCGGCAATTCCGGCCAATCCAGACATCGTCCTTCTCCCTTTTTCGTGTCGACCTTCGCCAGTCTCGTGCTGCCCCAGACCTCGCATCATATCCTGACTTCAACCTGACCAGCTCTGCACCCTACCTCGTCCCGGCGACAATTGTATCGGTTGACCAAACCGTCCCCCTAATGCATCCAAACACGAAAGCATCACGTCTGCCCGGCGTCGCCGATTGAGGATTTGCATTTGCCATGACGCCGACAGGTGACGGTCTTCAGGTCAATTCCCCGAACAACAGGGCGACTAGGTCCTCTGTGTGGGCGCTTGCGAAAACCACCGTCCATGTGGGGCTGACAGTGATCGCTCTGTCACAGCCACTCCGGGCAGCCCCGCTCTACCTTCCCGAAACGGGGCAGTTCACGATGCTTCAGGGCAGCGTCATTCAGGCTCTGGACCAGTTCGGCGCGGATATCGATCTGCACGTCTCATCTGATCCGTCCCTGACCCAGCCAGTACGGAAAGGGCTGACGGCCTCTACCCCACGTGGATTTCTCAACCGTATCTGCACGGACTACCATCTCGACTGGTATTTCGATGGCCAGACCCTGTTCGTAACGCCTGCGTCGGAAACCGTCTCCGAGGATGTCGCACTCGATGGCGTGCCGTTTCCGACCCTGACGAAATCCCTGAAAGCCCGCCAGATTTCCGATGCACGCTTTCCCGTGCGTCGCACGCCTGACGGGCAACATATTGCCGTCTTCGGGCCACCCCGCTTCCGCACCATGGTCAACCAGACGATTGCCGCACTGGGCGAAGTTCAAAGCGATGGCGTGACGATCTATCGTGGCTCTACGATGCAGAAAATACCCCCCCGATAAAGGTCAACACGTCTTGTCAGTGGGGTTCCCATCGCGACCCAATCAGAATTATGAAAATTTAGTGAATCTTCCTTGCAGGTTCCTCACAAGTCGATAGTTTCTTGATAGCAAGATTAAGTTACAGACAGAAACCTATCTTAGCAGCGCCTGCTGGTTCCGGTCTCTCCACTGTTTCCAACCATCCATTGCTCTGGGACAAACGGCAATTCACCTGCTTTCCGCCCCTTCATTCGCCCTCCACGTTCTTTCCGGCCTACACGCGGATGCGACATGTGAAATCGGCGATCGCCCCGTAACGATCGGCTCCGGGTCAGATGCGGACATCACTCTGCTCGACGAGGGTATCCAGCCATCCCATCTCGCCGTCGCCCCACTTCCAGGCGGACAATTCAGATGCACGGCCCTGGCTGAAGGTGTCATCATCAATGACCACGTTCTGGACAGCGGAAAAAGCCATAGTTTTGCACTCCCGATTGATATCAGGATTGCGTCCGTTCCACTGAGCATCACGGACACCGCAACCGCAGAGACTGGCCATACCAGCGCTTTCCCCATCTCCCGGCTCCCATCCCTTTTTAGTGCTCAAAGCCTGACACGAAACATCGTCATATGTGTCGCAGGCATACTCGGACTTGTCCTGTTGGAAGGGATTTTCTGGCATCCAGCCTCAAGCCCTGCTCAGCCCGCGTCTTCGCCTTCGACAGGATCAGAGGCGGTCTCGGATCTTCCAGCGCGGAAACAGAACATGACGCTGAGCGATCACGATCTTGGAGAGTCCGTGATCCACGAACTTCGCAACCATGATCTTTTCGGGCTGGCCGTCCGTGTTTCCGGTGGCGTCGTGACAGTGAGCGGCGCAGTCCCCCATGAGCGGCTGACAGCGTTCAGGGATGCGGAGCAATGGTTTGACGCATCTTATGGCCAGCAGTATACGTGGATTTCCGACGCCAAAGAATCGCCAAATAAAGTACTGTCCTTGCCGATACAAAGTATATGGTTGGGAAAAAGGGCAAATGTGACCATAAAAGGGCAGAGATATTATATTGGATCCATTCTGGAATCCGGTCAGAAAATTACTGATATTTCCGACCATAAAGTCTCAGTTCTTGATGGACATGATGAATTTCTCGTGACTTACTAATCAGATTGCCATTTGAGGAGCGTTATTCTCATGAGCCGCATCCCGTCCCAACCCATGATCCGCCTTGACCATGCAATCGAGGAGGTCGTGACCAATACGCCGGATGCCGCTATCGCACCTGACCTCGTCGCATTCCACAAGACCCTGTCGGTGCGCCAACATGCACCGGAGGGGATAGAGCCTCCGACGCTGACGGACGCGCTTTTCCTCCATCTCATGCCACACCTGAAAAGCGCTGGCATTCTCAGATCCGACCAGCGGAAAACACTTCTGACGCGCCTGGAAGCGCGAGCGCAGAGCAGTTTCGGCCCCGTCGTGCCCGGTGGCCTGGAGGCACTGTCTTTCGAGCTGCACAATCTTGAACTGCTCATGCGCTACCGCGACAGTCTCATCGGAGGGTGATGTCTTGGATCAGGCCCAGCGCGACCTTCTTCTATCGCTCGCCTATATGTATGCGTCATGCGATCGCGAGCCACGTGCCCTGCCGTTATTGTTGCTTGTCGCGGCTGAAAACCCCGATGACTGCGACTGCCTACGTCTTCTGGCTCATGTCTACACCGCGATGAAACGCGGTGAGCTGGCGCTTGTCGTACTCGACAGGATCAGGCGCCTTCGCCCTACCGAGGAGCCCGGCGATGCTCTCCTGCGCGCACGGGCCCTTCACAGAACCGGTCGGCTCAAGGAAGCACAGACCGCTTTCTCAGTCTTCGCCCAGTCGAATGTTCGGGCTCTTGCCTTATGAAGAACTTCCAGAACGCATTTCGCCTCGTCTCTCAACGCCAGGATCTTGCACTAGTTGCCGTGCTGGTGCTGACGGTTGCCATGCTGATCATGCCGATGCCCGCCGCGCTGGCTGACATACTGATTGGGTGCAATCTCGCGTTCTCCGCGCTACTGTTGATGGTTGCGGTCTATCTCCGCTCCCCGCTGGATCTGACCGCGCTTCCGGGCATGATCCTCGTCTCGACGGTTTTCCGCCTGGCTCTGGAAGTCACGGTGACACGCCTCATCCTTACGTCCGGAGACGCAGGCACGATCGTCGCCACGTTCGGAGAATTCGTGATCGGGGGCAATATTGTCGTCGGCCTCGTTGTCTTCGCCATCGTCACGACGGTCCAGTTCATCGTAGTCACGAAAGGTACGGAGCGCGTTGCAGAAGTCGGGGCCCGGTTTACGCTCGATGCCATGCCCGGCAAACAGATGAGCATCGACAGCGATCTGCGCTCAGGCGACATCGATCAGACTGAGGCGCGGAAGCGGCGTCAGGAACTCGCCAGCGAGAGCGCCCTGCACGGCGCCATGGACGGCGCGCTCAAATTCGTAAAGGGCGACGCAATCGCGGGTCTTGTGATCATCGGCGTCAATCTGGCGGGTGGAATTGGCATTGGGGTTGCACAGCGCGGACTGAGCCTGAGCGACGCGATGCACACCTACACACTCTTGACGGTTGGTGACGCACTAATCTCGCAAATCCCCGCACTGCTCCTGTCCATCGCAGCGGCGGTTGTCGTCACGAGAGTAGGCAGCCACGGGCAGGATCTTGGAAAGGAAATGGTCGGACAGTTGACGGCAGACCGGCGCGCGCTTCTGGTCGCCGCGATCATGCTGCTGATCATGGCGATGATTCCAGGCTTCCCCAAGTCCGTGTTTCTGGGGCTGTCGATTCTATTTCTTCTGGGCAGCCGCCCTGACTGGAAGAAACTTTGGGGCCGTTTTTCCCGAACCTCCCTCGAAAGCGCGGAAGCGGAAGAATTCGCCCGATCGGTCACGACGGAATCTACGGCTGCCACGGCCGTCGCCGACAGTTTCTCCCCCCTTCTGGCCATATCCCTGTCACCCGCCGTCATGCGTGTCATGGACAGACCGCGCCTCGACCGGCTGCTGACCATCGCCTGCGAGGATGTAGAAAGCGATCTTGGCGTCGTCTGCCCGAAACCCGCGATCCGATCGACTGCGGAGACCGACGCCTTCCATTTCTCGATCGATCTGGAAGATGTTCCGGTCGAGGAGCACGATGCTCTGCCCAATCATCTCCTTCTCCACGACGATCCGGTTCATCTGGATCTCGCCGGGATAGCCAGTCAGAACGGCGAACCATTGACCGACAGCGGGGCCTCGCTCTGGATTGCACGGACCGATGAAACACGCCTCAAGGCAGCCGGTATCGGCTATCTCGACCTGCCCGCCATCATCGCGAACCGCTTCCGAACGATCGCGCGCAAACATGTTGGTCGGTTCATAGGCCTTCAGGAAGCTCGCCGTCTCGTCCTGCGTCTCGAGCCCAGTTACGGCGATCTAGTGCGCGAGGCCATGCGGATCGTCCCGACCCAGCGTCTGGCCGATATTCTGAGACGTCTGGTCGAGGAGGGCGTGCCACTGAAAAACATGCGGCTCATTCTTGAAACCCTCGTGGAGTGGGGGGAGAAGGAAACCCGCTCCCTCATGCTCGTGGAATATGTCCGGCAGGCTCTTTCCCGGCAGATCTGTCACCGCCACGCGGGCTCTCACAAGGCGATGGCGGGCCTCGTTCTCGGCCAGGATGTCGAACAGGCTGTGCGTCAGGCCGTCAGGGACACGTCCGGCGGCTCGTTTCTCGCGCTCGATCCGGATGTTTCCCAGCGTCTGCTCTCAGCGTTCCGCACACGGCTGTCAGTCGAGGGTCGTCCGAAAAACGCGGCCCAGATGACACCGATCGTCATTACCTCTGTTGATATACGCCGTTTTGTACGCGGCTTTCTCGTACGTAACGATCTCGATCATCCTGTGCTCTCCTATCAGGATCTCGCAACCGAATTTCCCGTCCATCCCATCGGGTCGATCAGCTTGGGGCTTGCCGGAGAAATCTCCACTGCGGCGCAGGCCTGATGACCATGCACCATTATTTCTGGCAGCGCGTGCGCGCACGACACCATGCAATCCCCGCCATGACACAGAATAAGGGAAGGCTGACACGATGCGACTGATGACCTTGCTCAAACAGGAAACCGGCTTCCGGAACCTCGTGCAGACCATCCATGCCGCAGGATATGGCGTGGACAGTTTTCATTCCTCAGCAGAGGCCAGAGAGGCCCTGTTCGCCAACAGTTACGATCTGATCGTGGTGGATCAGTATTTCTGCAACAAGGAACAGGGATGCTATCTTCTCGAAAGGGACTGGCGCGATGTCGTAAAAACGCCCTACGTCATCATGATCGCGACGGAAGAGCAGAACCGTATCTTCGCGCTTGAGAACGGCGCAGACGACTGTGTGAGCCATAGCGTCAATCCCCGCGAGCTGGTGGCGCGCATCCGGGCCATTCTCCGGCGTCCACAGGAGTCCGTGCAGGAGCATTACCGGTTTGAGGAACTCTCCCTCTGCCTACAGAGCCGGGAAGTGCGCGTCAATGACGTCCTCCTGCCACTCCAGAGGCGCGAGACGGCCATTCTGGAATCACTGATCCGCCGCAAGGGAAAGGTCGTGCCACGTTCGGGGCTGGAGCACGACGCCTATGGCGCGCTGGCCGATTGCTGCCCGAACGCGCTTGAGGTGCGCATCAGCCGCATCAGGCGTCAGCTCGGCAGCGTTAGATCGTCGCTCACCATTGAGGCTGTGCGCGGCGTCGGCTACAGGCTGGCCCCCAGAAGCAAAACTAGGCGCCCCCAAACGCAGGCCGCCGACCCCGGTGGATATACGGCTCACGCGCACAGATCGGCAATTCCGTCCCTTTCCCATGCGACAACCTAGCTTGCCGTTCCGCAAATCAATATCCCGGCAGAACGCGGTCCGGTCCGCCGGGTCCTTCCCGCCCCGAAACCTGCGGCCGGGAAACCCAGAAACACGGGAGTTCCTCTTGTCATCATCGACCGGAACACTTCGTTCCCTTTTTCTCCTGTCCGGCCTTGTCTTCGGTCCGGGGGTGGGCGTTGCATTGGCCCAGGAGCCCGCCCCTCAGAAAAGCACATGGCATGCTTCCCGGTCGATGGAGATCAGCGTGGGTGGCGGCCAGATCATCCATTTGCCACGCGCGACGTCGAATATCATGATCGCCGACCCTGCAATTATGGACGTTCAATACACGGCACATAACACCCTGTTTCTGTTCGGGAAGAAACCAGGCCATACAACCATCATCATTCTGGACCGTAACGGCCAGACGATGTTGTCTTCCGACGTGACGGTTCATGACGATATGAGCGCCATGAAAAGCGCCATTCTCGCTGAAGGCGGACATAATATCACGGTTCAGGAATCTCCCCAGGGCGTAGTGCTGAGCGGGTCCGTTCCCGACGCACGCGCCGCCGCTCATCTAGGCGAACTGGCGCGGCAATATGCGGGAGACGGCAAGGCCGTGCTCAATCGCCTGACGATTGGCGCCCCCGTTCAGGTGAGCCTCCGCGTGCGCGTGGCGGAAGTGCAGCGCAGCGTTTCGCAAGAGCTTGGCTTCGACTGGAGTACGGTTTTCAATAATGTCGGGTCATTCGCCATCGGTGCTGCAACGGGCGGCCTCGGAGGCAATGCTGCAAGTTTCATTACCGATGCCGCCCGCAGCATGAACGGCGTTTCCGGCAGCTATACCAACGGCCACGGATCCGTTACTGGAACACTGGATGCCATGGCGTCAGAAGGGCTGGCTACGATGCTCGCCGAACCCAACCTCACGACGATGTCTGGCGAGCCTGCGACCTTTCTCTCAGGGGGCCAGTTTCCCGTTCCCATCCCCCAAGGCTTCGGCACGGTGGGCATCAGCTATCAGAGTTTCGGCGTCAGCATCGCCTTTACACCCACCGTTCTGGCGGACGGAACGATTTCCATGCATGTCGCCCCGGAAGTCAGCACGATCTCGACCGCGGCCAATGACGGTGCCTACTCGTTCCCAGGAACCAACGGCTCATCCGTTCCCGCAATCCGGACAAACCGTGCTGATACGACCATACAGCTTGCATCAGGTCAGAGTTTCGCCATTGGCGGTCTGATTTCCAATAATGCGCAGAACGCAATCTCCAAGGTTCCGGGCCTTGGAGACATCCCGGTTCTGGGTGCGCTTTTCCGCTCCACATCCTTTCAGCGCAATGAGAGCGAACTGATCATCGTGGTCACGGCCTATGTTGTGCATCCGGGAGATAGCGTTCCCGAACTTCCAACCGATTACGTGCGCCCGACGACGGCGCTGGAATCCCTACTGCTCAACCGAACCGCCGTCAGCACACAGACATCACCCGACCCAGAGCGCATGCCTCATCTTCACGGCGCGGGAGGCTTTCTCTACCAATGACACGCGCAGCTTTCATTGTCCTGTGCCTCAGCCTCACCGCTCTCGCGGGGTGCAACGAGAATACCGCCATCCAGAAAGCGGTTTCCCCCCCTCTGCTGCTTAGGCAACTGGTCCATAGGGGTTCGCTCTCGGCTTATAGCCCTGATTCCGATATCCGGCAGGCCATCGCCTCTCTGGGGCCGGGCCGCGATATCCATGCGGTCATCAATACCGCAAACCCGCGGCTTTCGGCCCTGACGGAGGCGGCGCTGATTCGATCCGGTGTGAACGCAGCCCGGATCAGACACACATCCGATCCGTCCATGACGTTCGTTCTGTACGCCTATACGCTCGTCCTCCCTGAATGCGGGGGAGCGCTCCGACGCTCGTGGTTTGGCGATGTTTCAGGCAGCATGACGGCTCTTGGCACCTGCACACAGGCCCGCGCCCTCGGGCAGGAACTCGATAACGCTGGAGATCTGGTCGATCCTGCACAGCTTCAGCCCGCAAACGGCGCCCGCTTCGGGCAGGTTGTCGAACTGTGGGAGAAGCATCAGGAGAAGGGTAGCCAGCAATCTTCAGGCAGTTCTTCCATCACCGGACCGGGGGGAGGCAGCGGAGGATCGACAGGGACGCCAGGGAGTGCAGCGCTTCTGGGAAATACCGGTCAGTCGGCAGGGGTGGACGGCATGACGTCCCTGCCCCCGCCCCCTGCCGCGAGCAATGAATAGAAGAGGGCATTCTCGCGGCGGTCGCTGTCCGTGGCGGCCGCCCCCGTTCCAGAGCGGCGGGCATTCTGAACGTCCCCCTCCAACGCGTAGATGATGGCGATATTGCCATCGATGGTTGCAATCTGCGCGTCCGACGCGCCCTGCTCCACAGCCAGTGTCCGCAATCGACGGAGGTCGGAGAGAGCCTCGGCTTTATGCCCGGCCAGAGCCTGGGACAATGCAAGATCATTCTGGGCCGAGAGGCTTGACGGGTCGATCGCAAGAGCTCTGCGATAAGCGGTCTGGGCACCAGCATGATCCTGTGCCGTATCGAGCGCCACACCCATTGCGATCTGTAGGGCCGCATCATCGGGCCGGGACGTGATCGCCGGCCGCAAAAGCGCGATCGCGTCCTGATTATGACGCGAGGCCGTCAAAAGGCGAGCCAGAACGACCGTCAGCCGCATCTTCCCATTCTCAGCCATGTGCGGGAGTGCGCCCCGCACAGCGGAAATCGCCTCCTCTGCTCTGCCGGAAGACGCGAGCGCCTCCGCATAGGACAGGGCAAAACGGAGATCGTCGGGCTTCAGCGCCACGGCCTTTCCGTAAAAAGCAGCCGCTGTCTTCATATCGTTCTGGCGTGCGGCGGCATCGCCAATCCGGGCAAGCGCCTCGGGATCCTGCGCCGCCCTGCGCTCGCGCGAGGCGTTCTGGGACTGGACGTCTGACGTGGACACACACCCCCCTACGAGTCCGCACGCCAGAAACAGGCCTGCGGTTCCCATCCGGGCCAGTATACGCGCGGACGATCGTGTCCGGAGGCTCATATCGGGCATGGTCATCGTGAATTCATCATCCTCTGCGAAGCCATCTGACCGGATGGATTACCCAGGCCGCAGCCGATAGAAACATTCGGAGTCAAACGAGGTCAAGCACCCCCACTCCGGATAATGATCCAGACTAATGATAGGGTGACGCTACCGCATTCTTTGTCCATCATGCAGCACCCGCTTCCGTCAAAACTGGTCTGTCGCGTTATGCTGATGTCTCGCATTCTGTCCTCCCTGTCGCCTTCCGCCCCGATGCGGAGGGCCCTGCGCGTGCGTTTCGGCCTTGTGGGCGCACCGGGTGTTCTCGCGCTGCTGACCCATTCACTCTGGGGCGCCGGGTCTTGGGGAGAAGATATCGGCTTGTCGGTGCTATGGTGCTTGACACTGGCCGCGCTCTGCCTGCTGGTGGAACTGACGGTCCTTCGCCGTCTGGAAATCGTCACCTCAAGTCTGGTCTCGCTCAGTCTGGGCCATTTCGACGACGCGCCGGTACTGAACGACCCTGATCCAGATGCGGTGCACATGTCACGCGCAATGACACGCCTGCACCGGGGCTATTCCGGGGCTATCCGCCTGCTGGATGCGGACGAAAGCACACCCGCAACCTGATTGCATCCTGTTCGCGCTCGCACATCTGCCCAGAGACTGTTATCACACAGGCTCTGCCCTCGGGGCATTGCGTCAATATCCGGCATGAGCATGACAGCGGAATCGCCCTCTTCGTCCGACACCCCACACCGCTTTCAGGTTACGACGTTCATCCGGCGCGATCAGCGTGGTGTGCTTCTGAACGCCATCGACTGTCAGAGCCTGGCCGATGTCAGCCTCCGCCAGATCGATCTGCGCCAGTTCGACATCAGGGAGAGGGACGCATATCGCGCGCGCATCAGCCGTCAGATCCAGCAGGTCTCGGGTTTTGGCCATCCTGCCGTCCTCAATTCGCACGGACTTGTCGTAGAGGGTGATGATGCCTTCATCATCATGGACCCTCTGGCTACGGCCCGGCCTCTTGAGGAGCGCCGGGGCATGTCCGTAGACATCGCCGTTTCCCTGATCCTGCAGGCGCTCGATGCCTTCGAGGCCGCCCACCGACAGCAGCTTGACCTGACCGATCTCCGGCTCAGAAATTTCTTCGTAACGCCATCCCATGACCTGAAAATTCTGGAGTTCGGCATCACACCGGGCGACGTGGGAGACCTTTTGAACCCCGCTCTCGCCCGTCCGGAGGACGCAGCACTCATGTCGCCAGAACAGGCAGTCGGGGAGCCTTGGGCACAGTCTTCCAATATTTTCTCGGCAGGATGCCTGTTCTACTTCCTCCTGTCCGGGAACCTTCCCTTTCAGGGCAGCGACTATACCCGCACGGTCATACAAATCGTCGGCCATCCCCATGCGCCGCTTCTGACCCTTAGCCCCGATCTCCCGCCCGCACTGGCAGAGGTAATCGACCGCGCGCTTGCCAAAAACCCGGCGGACCGTTTTGCGGATATCGCGGCATTTCGCAATGCGGTCCTTGCTGCCATACGCAACCCCGCTTTCCAGGTCGTGAGCCCGGATGACGTCGCGCGCCTCGCGGCCGTGTTGCAGGACATCATGGGACCGACAGGCGCGGTCATCCTGCGCAGGGCCCTTCGCACCACACGCAATACGGCCCACCTCGTCGCCAACTGCGCGTCACATTGCGGAGATGCGGCGGACAGTGTCCTGGCACGCATGACTGATGTTCCGGCAGACCCGATATCACACTCTGCCGCCGACACGCAGGCCTACCAGCCGTGACGCTGCCGCCCTGCGCCATAGAGGCGGCCGCAGCCTATCATGTTCCGGCGAGCGCGGTGGAACACCAACTCTTCACCCGAACGCGGCGGGGCGTCGGCGCGATGGCCATCAGCCCGGCCAGCCTGCCGCTCCTCGCCAGCTCCGGCTTTTCCGAAGATGCCGTCCGGCGCAATATGTGCGTGAATATCGCCGCCGGAACATGGCTGATGGCGCGCGCCCGGCTCGTGCCTCGGCCGACCGGGTCTCGACCGCTTCTTGCGCCTGTCGCGTACAGCGATAATCGCTGTGTGACCGCAGCGGCCTCCCGATATCATCTTCCCGTCATTCTGCTTCAGGCGGTCCTGAAAACCGAGAATGGCAAACGGGGCACTATTTCCAAAAACAGCAACGGCAGCTACGATATCGGTCCCGCTCAGATCAACTCCATCCATCTACCCGAACTGGCGCGCCTTGGTATCAGCCGTGATGCTCTTCTTGCGGATGACTGCCTGAACGTCCATGTCGGCGCGTGGATACTGTCGCGCAATATCGGGGCCTCGACGCCCACGGATAGTCGGAAGTTCTGGGAGCGCATCGGGAACTATAATTCCGCAACCCCTATTTTCAACCACGCCTACCAACTCCGGATCTGGCATAACCTACCCCATATCGGGCCGGCCCTCCGGCGATAAACTGGACGTGTCACGGTTTAGTTCCGGACCATGGGTATCTGTTAAGCAACGTTGTGCTCATGATCCAGAGGACTTTTCCACTGGAGTGCGGAATGCCGCCTCTGCGCGTTGTAGAAATTGTTGATGTAAAGAGTGATGGCCTGCTCGACTTCCTGACGTGTGCTTAAGGCCTGTCGCCACAAGAGTTCTGCTTTCAGGGTTTTGAAGAATCTTTCCGTCACTGCATTATCCCAGCAGTTTCCATTTCTGCTCATGGACACGAGAAAGCCTTTGACGCACTCCGTGAGACGTCAACGTTGCAAGTTGAAAACGGAACTGTCGTTTAATCGCATTTTTGACGTTTATCCATCGAAAAACGGACATTCACCTCCCCCCTAAAAAAAGCAACATTCTTTGAATCTCACCAGCCCTACGGCTCGCGTCGGAAATCTGCACACATTTCCACGCCAACGCCTAGGTGTTTAGTCCCGTGTTTTGATGGGGTATTATTTTCACGAGAGTGGAAGGAAGCCTTATGGGACAGATACGTCATGGCAGCGCCACGACCACGCACGCCGTGCGAGCAGCACTACAGCGATCGCAGGC
>NZ_JAGEKJ010000025.1:0-18757 GCF_049887835.1 Gluconobacter sp. NFX36
AAAGCCAATGTCCAACGCTCTGCGAAAGACGCAGCGCTAAAATCAGAGACAAGAACCATCAATCAACACGAAATAACCCTGAAATCAGGATCCAATGGCCCCGATCAAAGGTTCTTCGATCCCTCCATTTTTAGCCAAGAACCCAATGACCAGATTGTTTTGGCATCTGGCACGCGGTCCGACAGCTCCAATCCCATTAAGCGCATGAACGACAGGCGATCGTTGATCAGATATGCCGTCCGCTCATCAGGAAAATTGTACAACGTCTAGATTACCAGGATCTTGAATACCAACACGGCATCAAACGGGAAATGACCACCTTTTCTTCCGTCTGAACAGGTCAGAGACATCTCCAGATCAGGGCAGAACACTTCAAAATCCACCGTCCGAGAAAATGCTTCGAATTGATCATCCAGCCTACTCAGCCGAGCAATCCATTTTTCAACATTAAAGAAATCTGGCTGCTTCAAATAATCCCGCTTATCACAAGATAAAAAAGTGAATCATCGAGGACCCATCATAACCAAGGGGTTTTTTAGAACTTTCCAGCTAACAGCACTGTTTGCAATCGGCCCTTCTGATCGCTCTTCACCTCCCCGAATACGCTCAAGACTGAGAAGGCGCCAAGAAGTCTCTTAGATTATCAAGAAAAGCTCTAACGCGTAGCGGGACGTTGCGTCGGCTGGGCATCGTTGCAAACAATCCGATCGTCTCTCCCTGGTACTCCGGAAAAAGACGGACCAGCCTGCCGCGTTGCAGGTCGTCGCCGACGTCCCACAAGACTTTGAACACGATACCTTTGCCCTTGAGGGCCCAGTCATGCACCACTTCGCCGCTCGTCGTCGAGAGATGAGGAGTTACCTCGACAATCTGATCTTCTCCCGAACGAGATAGTCTCCACTGGTCGAGCATCCCCAGTTCATGCCCTCGCATCAGGCAAATACAACGGTGCTCAGTTAACTGGGCAAGGGTGGTCGGCATGCCAAACCTCTCGAGGTAGGCTGGAGAAGCGCAGATGATCCGTTCACTATTCATGATCTTCGTCGCGACAGTCCCCGCTTCATTTGGCATTCCAATCCGAATGGCCAGGTCAAGGCGACTGTTAACGACATCCAGTCCTTCGTCTGACAGAAGGAGATGCACACGCAGCTTTGGAAAACGATCGGCAAATTCACTGACAAAATCAGCCAAACGGCGGCGTCCCAGTTCAAGTGGCGCCCCGATCCGCAGGACGCCACGAAGCTCTTTCTGATTGGCAGAAATCTCTGCTTCAGCCGCCTCGATATCAATCATGATCTCTGCAGCACGCTCATAAAACGTCTGTCCTTCGTCCGTCAGGTCGAAGCGCCTTGATGTCCTTGTGACCAGGCGTACGCCAAGCCGCTCCTCCAGCCGAGCCAGCCTTCGACTGGAAGCTCCTGCCGAAACGTTGAGGTGACGCGCGACTGCAGTCAGATTTCCTGCTTCAACGAGAAGTACGAAAAATCTCAGATCACCGGCGTCATCGTGCATTGAGAGTGCCATCTTTGCATTTTGAACACAGATACAATGTCTTTTATGCGACTACCAGCGCGATAAACGCACATCCATTATAAGTTCATCAATGAATGGAGACAGACATGACGTACAATCGCACTGTATCTTCACTCCCCCCCCTTCTGGACGCGGTTCACAACCGCGAAACTGCCTTCACGAATGAGGAGCGGTACGCGAATGGTACGCTTGGCCTCCTGCCAGACGCCATCGAAACCCTTGATCGGCAGATGGAGCGCGTCCTGTGGCAGCTTGACAGCAAGAGCAGCGATCTCGAGCGCTTTCTGCACCTGAACGGATTGTCACAGCGTAACGAGACCCTGTTCTTCAAGGTTGTGATGTCTGATCCGAAGCGCTTTCTTCCCATTGTTTACGATCCGACAATCGCTGATGCCTGCCTTCAGTACAGCCGTCTCTTCGAGAGACCACAGGGCATGTATCTTTCGCTACGTCATAAAGGTCATGTGAAGGATGTGCTCGCCAACTGGCCTGAAAAAGATGTGCGCTTCATTTGCGTCAGTTCCGGCGGCCGTATTCTGGGGCTCGGAGATATCGGAGCCAATGGCATGGGGATCCCAGTCGGCAAACTGCAGCTCTACACGGCCTGCGCCGCCATCCCACCTCAGGGCCTGATGCCAATGTTACTGGATATCGGTACAACCAATCAGGAGCTGATTGACGATCCACTCTATCTCGGTCTGCGGCAGGCACCTCCATCCTCAGACGAACTCGACGCATTCGTCGATGAACTCGTGGCAGCCATTCAAGAACTTTATCCTCGTTGCTGCCTACATTTTGAGGACTGGAAAGGAGACGATGCCATCCGCCTATTGGCGCGATATCGTGACAAGATCCTTTGCTATAATGACGACATTCAGGGGACTGCGGCCATTACGATCGCGGGCCTCGACACCGCCCTGTCGATCAAGGGTGAGGCGCTGAAAGAACAGCGTATCCTGTTCTACGGTGCAGGGTCTGCGGGGATCGGTATCGCGAATATGATCGTGAGTGCATTACAGGACGAAGGTCTTTCTGAAGCTGACGCCCGAGCCCGTATTTCCATGATGGATATCAACGGCCTGATCGAACCTTCGCGGCAGGATCTTAATCCCTCGCAGAAAGTGTTCGCCCACGCCCATGCATCGACGAAAGACCTTGCGGAAGCAGTCAAAGGCATTGAGCCCACTGTCCTGATCGGCGTCAGCACAAACGCGGGTGGCTTCACCGAGGAAGTCGTTCGCACCATGGCGAGCATTAACGACAAGCCCGTTATTTTCGCGCTCTCCAATCCCACCGACAAGGCGGAATGTACCGCAGAACAGGCTTATCGCTGGACAGACGGCCGGGCCCTCTTCGCTGCTGGCGTCCAGTTCGACGATGTTACTTTGAATGGTAAAACGCTCACCCCCGGGCAGGCCAATAATTTTTATATCTTCCCCGCCGTGGCACTGGCTGTCTGGGCAACACAGGCAAGACGCATCACCGACGAGGTCTTCCTTGAAGCCGCCAGAGCGACCGCTGAACAGGTCACACCGGAGCAACGGGCCCACGGTCTGCTTTTCCCGCCGCAAAAAGATGTCCTGCGTGTAGAGATCAACACGGCCATCAAGGTCGCGCGTCAAATCTTCAAATCGGGCCTGGCTCAGGTTCCTGAACCCGAGGATATCGTGGACTGGATTGAAGCCAAGCTCTACCGACCAGGATACTGAATGACAAAAAATAGAAAGAATATCTATTATCTTTAATAGAGAAATTTCCTTCTATCCTATTTTTTACCATCCATTACTACCATATTTTCTAGTAGAGAATTAATGGATGGTAAATAACTCTAATTTTTGTTTTCAGAGGATTTTTCCTATCTCTTCCATTCGTTGGGAAGGAGATAACCTTTATGTCCGACGTCCATTTTGTCGAAATGGTCTTTTAGCACTGCCTCTTGCGTTGAATGGGATAGCATAGAAAATCCGGACGCTTCAAAGCTACTTTTCTCACGAAGATAATCCCGAACATAAACTTCAAACTCGTCGAAAGAAATTCTTCCATCATGATTTTTGTCAGCTATCGAAAAAGATTGATTTTCATTCGTTTGAACCTGCGCTGAACATGATGATGATACCAAGGCAAAAGCTAAAATACTCCAGTATTTGATAGACATGTTACATCTCCTGAAGATTTTTTAAAATAAACTGTATTTGTTCGATACCACTTGACAGGGTTCGATTTCCAAAAGCTTCGTAGGTTATTTCCTGACGCCTTATTAAGGCATCTTGTAGAAACATCCGTACGGCTCTTTTCTCGAACGGATTTTCTGCATTTTGACGTAATTCCAGAATGAGCTTACCGAGCGACACTAAAGAAAAGGCGCGATCCAGGACGTCCCGAGCACGGTCTTTCTGGCTCAGGAATGACAGTTTCAATGCCAATCGCGATAGTTTCTGGATTTGATCTCCCTGCCACTGTTCTGCGAAAGGCAAACGATGGGACGAAGATGTCGCTAACAAATTCACGCTTCTGCGCAATGATCTCATAATCGCCCTGGCATCAGATTCATGGTTTGGAGGAAGAAAGACTCGAAATACGAGCACCAGAAGAACGGCACCACAGATAATGGCCATCCAGGTATTTGTTAAGGCGATATCGTCATAAACCATTTCATTGGTTACGAGAGACTGTATTGCAAAAAAGACAGCGTATCCGAAAGCACCAATGCTGTATTTCGGATGAAACTGTAGCCAAATTCCCGGCAAAAGAAAAAAACTCAAACTCAGCCAGAGCAAGCAGTATCCGCTAATAAGTGGCAGAACATAAACGTGATAGATCCATGTCGCAGGTATGCTCAGCACAGTTCCTATCGCCATAGCCATACTGGCCTTCGATGCTGAGGGCACCGTAGAAAGCAGGCTGGATGCTGCAATGACATACATCATCATCATAGGACCATTCGGCCACGCTGTTACATACCAGATGAATGTCGCAAGCAGCGTGATCAGGATGCCTCTTGCTCCATTACGGAGCGCTGTCGGCCATTCCAGATAAGGAGATACGCGCATTGGAACCCGATTTTTTTTCTCTGTGAGGTCCTCGATGATGCGACGTAATGCCAACAAAAGATTTTCGACATTATGCACAGATGCAAGACTGGCGGCCGTAAGCATTTCTTCTGCCTCAAATAACTCTAGAGACTGAATACCTTGGTCAAGTGCTTTTAAGATTGATTCCGGATCGTTCCGCCATGACGGATTTTTTATACCGTCGATCACGTTTTTTAACATACGTGTTGTGTAGGCGTGGATCTCGTAAAACCGGGCGTGAGGTTGGTGTAGGTTGCTCCAGTGGGGATGATAACCCGCAATCACACCGGCCATTTGATTGACCGCCATTTTATAGCTTGAAAGATGGTCTTTGATTTCAGGATTATCGGATGCTGCATATTCCAGCAATGGCGTCAGTGCCGTTATTTTCTTTAGTACGGCCTGACGGCTATCATAGAGTGCAACAGGAAGCGTTCTGAAATCTGAATCGTCATCGACAGAGAGAGCTGTAAGACTGCTATGAAACGATTTTGCGTGTTCCAGAACCGCTAGGAAAGCGTCATTCAATGCCCCGTGAACGGGTTGGCTTCGACGTGGAGACGTTGCTAAAAAAACAACGGCTGTACTCACCACGCCGATGACCACGTCAGATAATCTCATCATCGCAGACATGAAGACGCTCTCAGGATGAGAAAATGACGAAAATGCGACAATGATGATTGTATATCCCGTCAGAACAGCGGCATAAGCCCGATACAGCCTTAGAAGACTTGCGGTCATGCAGGCTAGTCCGACGATGAGAGCCAAGGCCACGAAATAAAGCCAGGTAGACTGAACAAAACAGCCCATAATGGCTACACTCAAACCCGCTCCGAACACTGTTCCCAAAACGCGCCAAATGCTTTTGGAAACCAGTGCACCAACCATAGGATGTGCGACAATTACCACAGTTGTCACTGTACTCATCGGAGAGTCCAATTGAACAACAAATGCTACCAGCAAAGCCAAGCCGATCGAGAGACACACTCGAACGGTAAAAGTAGTGGTTTTTAAAAACCCGCTCCATCGTGCTTCTGAAAACCAGAATGATTGTGGCGACCAAAGCTTCTTCCGAACGATGGTTGTCATACAGACGCGCCATGATCAACAGATAGAAGCGCTTCCATCATATCCAGATCTTTTGTCAGGGTGAGCTTTTGGCTCATGGACAATCCGGTTGTCAGCTCTGCTTCCAGGTCAGCAGCCAGGCGATGAAACAGCTTGCACTGTTTTTTACCTTCGGATGTCAGAAGAACCATCTTAAGGCGTCGGTCCTGAGTGTCTGTCTGGCGAATAACCAGACCTTCTGCTTCCAGAACATCCAGCAGACGGACCAAAGCGGATCGATCGACCCCGATCAAAGAAGCGAGATCGCTTTGCGTTAGCGGCGTTTTCGAGGTCATCAGATAGGCCATGGGACGCATGGTCGCCAGCGTCAGGCCATTGGGGCGCAAAACCCGGTCCAAATGCGTACGCCATAAGGTTGCCAGACGCATGACGTGGAACGTTAAGGAAATATCATGGTAGCGCGTCTGGTCCAGGCAGGCGGCTGTAAAAGATTTCGACATTTCCGATTCCATATCATCTGTTGACATGTAACCTTTTTATATGACAAACGACGCCAAGGAAATAGATTTCAGCTTGTTTTGAGCGAGCTTGGAAAATTTTTTAATCTTGTCGGCTCAGGCGTTCTGCTGGAGCTGACGTGTGATGAGTGAGACGTGAACCAACACGCAGGCAATATTTCATCGACGGGAAGGGAGCGCTGATGCTTACGGAAGTTAATCTTTTCGGCGTCTTTGTCGCACCCCTTTCAATCTATGCCGTTGCAGCAGTGTTCGTGACATTGCTGTTGAGAAGCATTCTGTGGCGGACCGGCGCCTTAAGCTGGTTCTGGCACGTCGCTCTATTTGAAATAGCGCTCTATGTCTGTGTTCTCTGTCTGCTCATCCTTTACGTCTAGGAGGGGTCGGCTATGAACTGGACCCGCAGTGTGATCCGCGTTCTGCTGACTCTCATCGTTCTGGCGATGGCCATCGGCCTCGGCCGGACCATGTGGGACATTTATGTTCTTGCACCATGGACGCGTGATGGACGCGTCCGTGTGTATGTGGTCGATGCCGCTCCCGAAGTATCCGGGACGGTTGTGTCGGTTCCCGTTGTGGATAACCAGTTCGTGCATCGTGGCGATCCGCTGTTCGTACTCGATCCTGTGCGTTTCCGCCTTGATATTGATGCGGCCCGTGCGCGTCTTGCCGGTGCGGAAGAAGACCTGAAGCTTCGCTCCTCCGACGCCAAGCGCCGTATGGGGCTGGGTGGCATTGTTTCTGCTGAAGAGCAGGAAAACTTCAACTCGAATGTCGAGACGCAGCGGGCCAAGGTTAATGCGGCGAAAGCTGAACTGAATACGGCTCTGCTCAATCTTCAGCGTTCGACGGTTTATTCACCGGTTGACGGTTACATTACCAACCTGAATCTTCGGGTTGGTGACTATGCCCATGCTGGTCAGCCCGGTCTGGCTGTCATTGACGCACACAGTTACTGGATCAACGGATACTTTGAAGAAACCAAGATGCACGGCGTACATGTCGGTGACGAAGCCCGTGTGAAGCTGATGGGATACAAGCAGATCCTTCCTGCGCACGTCGTCAGCATTGGTCGTGGTATTAATGATCGTAACGGCGTGTCTGACCGTCTGGGTCTGCCGGACGTGAATCCGATCTTTACCTGGGTCCGACTGGCGCAGCGTATTCCGGTTCGTCTGGAACTGGATAACGTTCCGCCGGAAATCACCCTTGCGGCCGGTATGACCGCGACTGTCACGATCGGCCGCGAAACGCCTGGCGCCTGTGGCAAGCTGACCACCTGGCTGCAGAATCATCTCTGATCATGTCCCGCAAACTCCTTACCCTCGCTCTTAGCACCTGTCTGTCGCTTACGGCCTGCACCGTCGGGCCGAATTTCAAGCCAGACAGGATCAAGGTGCCTGACTCTTTCGTTGAGCAGCCTCACTCGGTGACGGCAGAGGAGATTGCCCGCACGGAAGCGGACATGAAAGACTGGTGGGCGCAATTCCACGATCCCATGCTGAACGAACTGGTCGAGCAGGCGATCAAAGGGAACTACGACCTTCAGATTGCGTCCCAGCATATCGTGTCCGAGCGTGCTGTTCGTCGACAGGCGCAGGCAGCCTGGTATCCGCAGCTTGATGCGGCTATGGGCGGCGGTGATGACCGTCACTCCATCAATGTCGATAACTGGCCTGTCCGTCCAGGTACTCTTGATGCCAATGGTAATTCGGTCAATAGACCGAGCGCCTCGATTTTAACCTATGGTGCGCGTGCGAGCTGGGAAATTGACCTGTTCGGGCATATTTCCCGTCAGGTGGAAGAGCGCAAGCGGCTGGTTGAAGAGTCCATTGAAAACCGTCGCGCCATTCTGGTTTCGCTGCTGTCTGAGCTGGCGTCGGATTATGTATCGCTTCGCGGCGTGCAGGAGCGGTTGGCCGTTACGGAGCGCAGCATTGATGTGGCACAGCGCTCGCGTGAATTGACGGAAAAGCTTTATACGCACGGTCTTGGCAATACACTGGCTGTAGCACAGGCGCAGACCGAAGAGCATCTCGAACGCTCACGGCTTGCCCCTCTTCATTCTCAGGAAGAGCGACTGATCCATGCGATTTCCGTGCTTCTGGGTGAAATGCCCGGCAAGCTGGAAGAGGAGCTGGATGTTCGTAAACCACTGCCAACGGTTCCAACGTTCCCTGCATCCCTGCCTTCGATTGTTCTGGCCAATCGCCCAGATATTCGTGCGGCTGAGGCGCATTATGCTGCTGATACCGCGCAGGTGGGTGTAGCGGTCGCGAACCTCTATCCGAAGTTCATGATCCCGCTGACGTTCAACCCGAATGCCTCGGCGGCTTATCAGGCCTTCCAGATGGGCGGTATGGCCTGGAGCTTCATGATGATGGCGTCTTTGCCTGTCATTCATGGTGGTCGCTATACCGCCGAGATTGCTCAGGCCCGTGCAGAAGCAGAAGCCAGCCGGTTGGTCTATCGCAAGACAGTGCTCAAGGCGTTTGAGGAAGTTGAAGACTCACTGGGCGACTGGCGGCATGACGATGAATTGGTCAGTCAGCTTGAAGATGCTGCCCGGGATTCCGGTCTGGCCCGTGATAGGGCTCAGAAGCTGTTTGGTGCTGGTCTGACAGGGTATCTGAATGTCCTGACTACCGAGCAGACGGCTCTGACCGCGCAGGATCAGGCCGTTGTCGGGCGCACGGCGCGTCTGCGCGATGCTATTGCACTTTATACAGCCATGGGCGCTGGCTGGCAGGGACGTCAGCTCACGGATACGCGTCTTCCAGTTGAAATCGGGAAGCAGAACGCTCTGGCGCGCGCCTTTGCGGAATAATATTATGGATCACCAGCTATATGCCCCAGAATACCTCACGAGGTCAGATCTTGTTCGAAGATGGGCATGGTCTGCCATGAAGCTCGAAAAATATATCGCCAGTCATAAGTCTTTTCCAAAACCTGCTGGGTCCATTGGAAATGGGAAAATTAAAATCTGGAAGCTGTCGACTATTAAAAAGTTTGAAGCTGCGGAAAACATTTCTCCGTCTTACGCAAGACTGTTTTCAAAGCAGGAGTATCTCAGCAGATCCTGAGAGGCTGTTTTTGCAAGATCAAAAAAAAACCGAACCGTTCGGTCATGGATCTTGAAATTTATATTACAATTCGCCATAAACTACCCGGTTTCCGGAATCGGCTTGAGACCGTTTTTTGCCCCTTAAAAGGATACGTTCTGCTCATGATGTTCGGTAGCCGACAGTTTCCACTGCGCCCTGCTGCTCCATTAATTGCGGTCGTAGGCGCAGATGGGAGCGGAAAATCGACTGTCGGTTCCGCGCTGCTGGCATGGATGTCTGAACAATATCCAACCCGCCTTTGCCATCTTGGAAAACAGACCGGAAACTGGGGACGTTGGATTGCCAGAATTCCAGTTTTGGGAAAACGGGTGGATCAGAAAATTGTGCGAAAGTCGTCTTCTGTCCGGACAGAGAAAGGCTCTGGAGCCTTCACATCCATCGTTATTTTTACGCTCTCCATGCGTCGCCTGGCTCGCTTTTTGAAAATGCGTTTCTGGCGTATCCGAGGCTATGCCATTGTGACAGATCGCTATCCACAGGCCAGTATTCCGGGGCCCATGGATGGGCCGGGACTTGTGGCCCGTCAGCCTCGGAGTTGGATGGCTCGTTGGCTAACCCGAATTGAGCAGAAGATCTATGACTGGATGGCAGACTATCCTCCGGATCTGGTCATTCGCCTGCATGTTGATCTCCCGACAGCCCTGATCCGCAAACCCGATCACCGTCCAGCTTCTCTGGAACGAAAAATCAACGATGTTCCTCTCCTGATATTTCCAGGCTCACCAGTGCTGGACCTCAATTCCGCAGATCCTCTGGAAAGCATTCTTGAGCAGGCAAAAATCGCAATCGCCCCGATCCTTCGGAAAGCGTCATCTGAACACAGGATATCGGCGTCATGACCGTCCTTACAGATTGTTCTCATCATCCGGCCTCTCTTCAGGCTCCTGCAAAAAATATTCTGCGTATTCCCCGATATCGTGGGAAATTGATTGCTTTTGTCGGATCTGATGGCAGCGGAAAAACGACATTAACGTCCCGGCTCAGCGTCGAACTGGCCCAGGATCGTCCAACAACCTATGTTTATCTGGGCCTTGGATCCGGAGATTTGGGACGCCGTATCGGGCAATTTCCTGTCATCGGTCAGATGCTGGAAAAAAAACTCAGTAAAAAAGCCAAAACAACACGGACACAGGGAGAAAAAATCCCCGGCCTCCTGACAGCGCTTGTTGTTTATGCCTTCTCGCTAAAGCGTTACTTTAATCACCTGAAGATGCAAAATGCGCTCCGTGCTGGCCTGACTGTTGTGACGGATCGCTATCCACAAGCCGAAATTGCCGGAACATGTGACGGGCCTGGGCTCTCTGCCGCGCAGCCAGGCAATTTCTTTGTCGCATGGCTCAGGAAATCTGAGGCAAGCCTGTACCAGCGAATGGCGGAGCACCACCCTGATCTGATTATCCATCTGGATGTCTCGCCGCAGGTTGCCCATCAGCGGAAACCGGATCACGATCTGGAGCTTCTGCAGACCAAATCCGAAATCATGAAGCAGCTAAGATTTGGTGGAGCCCGGATGGTCAGTATTGATGCCTCTGCCCCATTTCAGACCGTCTGGACGCAGGTCGTGCACGAAATACAGCCGTTTTTCGCAAGTCATTTTTCGCATGTAGAGACTGGATATACTGTCCAATCCTCATGATTTTCAAAAATTCTGATCAGGTGTTTCGGAGCATTCTTAAAAATGCGGGATCACTGGGTACTGCGAAAATTCTAGGGGCGCTCATCAGTTTGTGCGCGCTGATCTGCGCTAGTCGGACCTTAACACCGGCTCAGTTTGGAACGCTGACACTGATCCACACCTTTGCAATTGGTGTAGGCGCACTGACAAAATTCCAAAGCTGGCAAATGATCCTGAAATTTGGAGCGCGCCCGCTCGAGCTGGGGGATGCGGCGCCCCCACAGGACGCGATCCGGTTTGCCATTGCGCTTGATCTGGCCTCAGGTTTTCTTGGCGCGCTGGCGGGCGTTATTGCTTTGGTCTTCTTTGGACAGTTTTGCGGTATCGAGTCAGCGTATCGCCTTGATGCGATATTCTATTGCACTCTTATACCGACCATGACGGCTGCGGCTCCGACGGGAATTCTAAGACTGTTTGATCGATTTGACCTGATTTCCAGACAACAGATTATTACCCCAGCCCTGAGAGGGCTGGGGGCACTGACCAGCTGGATGACAGGAGGAGCTTTCGTCTCTTTTCTGATCACATGGTATATGGCTGATCTGATCGGAGATCTGGTTTTATGGGGACTGTCCGTCCGCGAACTCCGTAGAAAAAATATGGTAAACGCGTTGAGGCCAAGCCTTTTGCAAGCCCCAAAAAGACTTCCCGGTGTGTGGAAATTTGTCTGGCTGACCAATCTCAATACGACTCTTGATGCCTGCTGGTCACCCGTCGGGAACCTGATTGTTGGTGATTTTCTGGGGGCAGTACAAGCTGGACGCTACAAGATTGCCACAACCCTTCTAGAGTCCGCTGTCAAACCGGCACGTTTTCTGGAGAAAGGGTTCTATCCGGAAATCATGCGATTGGATCCGGGTAGTACACATCCCTGGCGCCTGGCCCTGAAAACAGGCGGATTATCCGCAGCCATTGGTGCTGCCCTGACAGGTATCGTGTGGTTGGGAGGGCGTCCTTTGATCGGACTATTTGGCCATCATTATCGCAGCGCAGCAGATGTCATGATGATTATGGCGCCGGCACTGATCATTTCTATGGGCGCATTCCCCTTGGAATCCCTGCTCTATATGGCTGGCTGCGCCCATAAAGTTCTGCTCTCTCAAATTGTATCGGTTCTTCTCTACCTCATCCTTCTCGTTTTTCTGTTGCCGCACTCTAGCCTGCGGGGCGCAGCATGGGCGTATGTAATCGGAATTTGTAGCTTGCATCTTTTCTGCGCTGCGTTTGCAATAATGGCCTTTCAGAAGCGTCAGAAGATCCCCACGTCACACAGTCACGTATAAGAAAATTTCTTATGATTAATCTCAAAAATCCCCCTTATGATCATATTCTTTTGGATCGATTGTTTCAAAATATTCTGGAGGACGATATTCCTTCCCCGGGTGCCAGGTATCCCGATGGGGATTATTTTCAATATCCAGAGGACCTGAGTGTTTCGGGATACAGGATTTGCTGGCAACTCTTAAACGACGGGGTTGACGTAAAGCGCTTTCGTTTTCTGGTGCTCAATATCCTTATAAAAGGTGGTACAGAGTCTGTCGAACAGCGCCAGCATTTCAAATATGTACGCGCACGCTTCAAACATCTGCGCTTTGCATGTGCAAATTTTGATCGGCGCCATCGGTATCCCTGGTCTCTCAATTTAGTTACCAGTTTAATGGGGCATATGCAGGATGCCTTTAAAAATCGGCAAATAGCACGAACTAGGATCTTCGGGACGATTTTATTCCTGACAATACTTCCAGCGTTTTATGCACTTGTTCGATTTCAGATGCGAAGCTTTCTACCGGACAGCAACAAAAATATGATTGCTTACCATCAAAGGGAAAACGCGAAAATCGACAGTATCGTTAGAAAGGAAAAAATTACCGCACATGATTTTCATGATTTGAGAAAGATCATCAGCCGTCGTGTTGCTTTCAATGATACATTCCGGGTTCTTCATTCTAGCGATTATCTCGATAAAATCTCGCTCTATCTTGCTGATATCAACGGAGAAATGGGCGATTATCACGATCGCCTTGTAGAAAAAAATATTTCTAAACCAGGCTCATACAAAGAAAATATTTTAATACTGGACAAAAAATTAATAAATAAAATTGTTCATCTGATTCGGTAGTAAAGTGCATTAGTCAGATATGCTATTTTCCATAGAAAATAATCATTTACGTTTTGCCAAAGTTTCTCTCATTAGGACTATTATAAAACTGGTCTGTCGTAACGTATTGGCCAGGTCGCTCAAACATATTTTCTAAGGGATTTGAGCCATTTTCCACAAAGTCTCTCGTATCCAGCAGTGCGCCTGATCGTCTCCATAAGATCCATGCCAGATCATGTCGATCCTGACATCTGCAAGTGCCACAGGAGGCGGACTGGTTGTGAGATTGAATATCTTCGCCAGCATTTGCGCAGGACGGCTGTGCATAGTTGCTATCACGGGGGCCTGCACCAGCAAAGGAGCAACGCTCATAAATCTTGGCGTTGTCAGGGCAACTGAGCGGCTCAGTCCTAAGAACGCCAGGGCCTTATCAACTACACCGTTTTCTCCGGGCCGTAAGCTTGTCAGAAGATGTGGGAATTTAAGAAAATCGTCGAGAGAGAGAGGGGGGTGTAATTTGGTAATATTTGGATTGAAGAGGACCAGATATTCGTCTCGCATTAAAAGACGGCTTTTATGATGGGTTTGCGCACCACTAAAAGGCCCGATACCGATCGTGTTTAGTCCCGGGATTTGATGGGGTATTATTTTCACGCGAGTGGAAGGAAGCCTTATGGGACAGATACGTCATGGCAGCGCCACGACCACGCACGCCGTGCGAGCAGCAATACGGCGATCGCAGGCTTCGCTCGCGACGCTGAGCGAGGAGTTCGGAATCAACCCGAAAACAGTTGCAAAATGGCGAAAGCGTCAAACGGTTGAGGATCAGAAGACAGGTCCTAAAGAGCCGCGCTCAACGGTCCTGTCCGAGACGGACGAAGCGATGATTGTGGCGTTTCGCCGGCATACTTTACTGCCGCTGGATGACTGTCTTTATGCCCTGCAGGCCAGCATCCCTCATCTGACACGCTCGGCTCTGCATCGCTGCCTTCAGCGCCACGGGATATCCCGGTTGCCGGACATCGAAGGAGACAAGCCCAGACGCCAGCGCTTCAAACGCTATCCGATCGGGTTCTTTCATCTCGACACAGCGGAAGTACAGACTGCTGAGGGCAAGCTGCACCTCTTCGTTGCTATCGACCGGACAAGCAAATTCGCTGTCACACAACTCGTCGGGAAAGCTGATCGGAAGACAGCCTGGGAATTCCTCGAACATCTCCTGAGTATGATCCCTTACCGGATCCACACCATTCTGACCGATAACGGCATCCAGTTCGCTGATCAGCCCCGTAACCGCAATACGGCCTGGTCTCGCCCCATGCGCTTCGACATGATCTGCGAAGCGCACGGGATCGAACATCGTCTGACGAAACCCAATCATCCCTGGACGAACGGTCAGGTCGAGCGGATGAACCGGACAATCAAGGAAGCAACCGTCAAACGCTTCCATTACGACAGTCATGAGCAGTTGAGGACACACCTCAACGACTTCATGGCAGCCTATAATTTCGGGCGAAGACTCAAGACCCTCAGTGGCCTTACCCCTTACGAATACGTCTGCAAAATCTGGACTTCAGAGCCAGAAAAATTCATCATCAATCCAACCCATCAAACCCCGGGACTAAACACCAAGATCTGCTCGAAACGCAGATCAGGGAAGCAGCAGTCAAATCGCCAAAAGCCTGAAATCAGGCACAAAAGAAGTCAACCAACGGTGTCTCGGTCCTTCCATTTACTGAATCGCATATTGTTTTTTTTGTGATGACAATTCCCGTTGCTTCTTGCGATAAATCGGTCCATATTTTCGACGTTCGAAGCATTGAAAATGCTATTAAACTAAGCATTTTCGTATATTATAGAAGGGGACTACTATGCCGTCTAATTATACTGGAACGACTGCTAATGGTTCGGTCTACAAGCTTATTTATCATTCCGGCGGATTCTTGGGATTAGGCGCACATTATAACCTAACCATCACAGATAAAGGTGGCGCGGTGACCACCGAAAATAATATTCCAACAAGCAATGTCCTGACGTCGAGCGGTGGGAGCCTCCAAATTGTCTCTGTTGTTGTCGGAGGAACGTATGTTGTCCCGCCAGGCGTAACTGGCTCTATAACAACAGTTGCATCTCTTCTTACTCTAACTAATAATACAATCTATGTTGGCGGAAATGCTACCATTGCTACAGCAGCTACAGTTCTGAGCGGTACAACCGTCAACGTCGATGGCGGCACAGCGACCTTATCAAATGGAATTGCTGCCAACGCCCTAAGTGGAGTAAACGTCCATTTGACGAACGGCGGTACATTCAGCAATGGCGGAGCTCTGCTCAATCTACTTGGTGGAACGATCATAACCTTCGGTACCGGCGGTGGAACGTTTGTCGCCAATGGCGGCGGCGCCATTATCAACCTTTCAGCAACGACTATCAATAATTATAATCCAGCGAATTCCGTTATCGAATTCGCTGATACCGCCACACCTGTCGTATCCTACAAGATATCCCATGACCTGCTCGGTGACGGAGTAACCATCACTGCGCTCGATGCAAACAATCACACGGTGGCATCAACAGATGTTAACCTTGCGTCAGGCGTGGTTCTAACAGATGGAACCTATTCAGTTTCGGCTCCAGCTGGAGATCAGAACCCTCTAAATATCACGCAAAGTAATGGAAATCTTTATATTGGTGCTTGCTTCCTCGCTGGTTCAATGATTCTTTCTTCCGAAGGCGATATTGCCGTTGAAGACATCGAAATTGGCGATCAGGTTGTTACCTTCGATTGGAAGAACAACAAAAATGTCATGCGTCTCGTCATTTGGGTTGGAAAAACACATGTAAACGTCCGCTCGCATCTTCCCGATGATGAGGCCGGTTATCCTGTCCGTATCCTCAAGGACGCCATTGCGGACGGTGTCCCCTACAAGGACATGTTGATCACGGCCGAGCACAGTCTGTTTTTCAATGGCAAATTTGTCCCCGCCCGTATGCTGGTGAACGGGCGGTCGATCTTCTTTGACAAGTCCATCACGTCCTACGACTACTACCATATCGAAACCCAGAATCACTCGGTCATCATGGCAGACGGGATGCTGACGGAAAGCTATCTCGATACCGGCAATCGCCACACCTTCCAGCAGGATGGAAAGGTTGTCTCAATTGGCGGTAGCTTGAACCTGACCTGGGATGATGCCGCTGCACCACTTGGTGTCAACCGCGAATTTGCAGAGCCCCTGTTCCGTCGGATCGAAGCCCGGGCAAGCGCTTCCGGAATTACACAGAGAAATGCGGCTCCCGAACTAACAGAGGACGCCAATCTCCACCTCGCCACAGATGCCGGCATGATTATTCGTCCGGCCCGTGAGCATAACGGTCGCATCATGTTCATGATCCCGACGGGTGTGCAGTCCGTTCGCATCGCCTCGAATGCCAGCCGCCCCAGCGATGTCATTGGCCCGTTCGTCGATGACCGCCGCTATTTTGGCGTAGCTGTTGGCGAAATCATGATGTTCGAAAGCGGGCATACGCACACCATCACAGCCCATCTGACTGATAAGGAGCTTGATGGTTGGAACACCCTGGAATGGGAGGACACACGCTGGACATCAGGGAACGCCATGCTGCCCCTTGGTGAGCGTCATCCCAATAGCGTAGCTCTCATGGCTATCCAGATCAAAAAGACTGGACCTTACCTGCTCAGTGACACTATCTCGGAAAAAGCTGCACTTCAGGCCTGATCCGGAATACCCGGCGACTACACGTCGCCGGGATTTCTTGTATAATTTCCATCATGGCACCACGTATTCTTCTCCAGCCCGGCCAAATCTGGTCACCGGCTTCTCCTGCCCTTCGATCGCGACATATCCTCGACCTGCCCGAAGGCATGATTGCTTACGTTCAGCTTTCTGCCACCGGTGTAAAAGAGGAATATATCGTAACACAGTCCCTTTTCCGTCGGTGGATTAGGGAAACAGACGCCATAATCTCCAAAACTGAAGAAACAAAAGTTTCTCCCGCAATCGAACTATCAAAGAAAATAGTGACCCTACGGAAAGCATTCGGGATGAGTCAGGAAGATCTGGCGCAAGCTCTAGCTCTCAGTCGATCAGCCATTGCAGCCATGGAGACTGGACGCACAAGCAGCGTCAAGAAACATCTACCAAAACTTGCCGATATTTTTCAGGTTCCAATAGCGCTTTTCCTTAATGGAATGGCAGACCAACCTGTCGAAATTACACTGTCATCAGATGAGATGACCTTGATCAATCTTTATCGATCCCTTAAGCCAGAACGCAAGATTGCCGCTCAGAGATACATCGAACGACAAAGTTATAAATAGGATATCGGTGAGAGACAGCTGGGGGTTCGATAAATTCCCTTGGCTCTGACCTGGAGGGATCGAAGAACCCTTAATTGATGTGCTTGGTTCGTGATTTGATTGACGGTTCCTTGGGTCGCTTTTGATCTGCGTTTTGAGCAGATCGAGGATTGGCACCCGCGGCATGACTACGCGCTCGCGCTGATCCGCTCCAGGAAGAGAAAGCGGCGCATGTTGTAGACGATATTAGCCAGTCCGATCCTCATGGTGGCCCGTATGATGCCGATAGTTCGGACGAACAGCCCTGTCTGTGATTTCTGATCGGCAAAGAGGCGCTCAACGCGAGATCGGATCACGGACTTTCCACCATTCGATTTCTGGATATGCCGGGGCATAGGTTTGAGATGCGGCTTCTTCCTGTGAACCTTTGAGACAAAGCCCTGCTTTTCCATGAAGTCTTCATTGGCTTTTGAGCGATACGCTGTATCAGCCCAGACGCTTGAGGCCGTCTTGGTTTTATCCAGCAGCCCCTCTCTCAATCGCGCGCCATCACTGGCGGCGGCATCTGTCGTTGTCCATTTGCGGATGAACCGGAACTTCCTGTCGATGGAGATGTGCGACTTGTAGCCAAAGAACGGGGGGGCGAGATCGCTCGACGGCATAGTTCCATCATCCTGCCGCTTCGCCTTCGTGAACTTCAGTGTCCAGCGCGCATGGCGATCCTTGCGGGACAATTTGGATGGCTTGTCCTGCCAGTCTTCGGGAATGCGGCCTGCCCGGAGATCGGCTTTCTCGGCGTTCGTGTTGCGCTGCTTTGGAGCCGCCACCAGCGTTGCATCCAGGATCTGGCCCGACATCGGCAGATAGCCTGCGTTCCGCAGGGTCGCGTCAAACCGGTCAAACAGTCTTTCAATGGCCCCCGCCTGGGTCTGGCGGTTCACGGAACAGCCAGAGTGTTTTGGCATCAGGAACACGATCTGAATGCCCCAGCCCAAGGAAGCGCATGAAGGAGAGGCGATCGTTGATCAGATACTCTGTCCGCTCATCAGGCACATTGTTCAGCGTCTGGATCATCAGGATCTTGAACATCAACACTGGATCAAACGGCGGACGCCCGCCCTTGCTTCCATTTGAATAGGTCAGAGCTTTCTCAAGCCCAGGGCGGAACACTTCAAAATCCACAGTCCGGGAAAACGCTTCGAGCTGATCGCCAAGCCCGCTCAACCGAGCAAGCCGCTCTTCAACATCAAAAAATCCCGCCTGCTTCACGATCCATACTCCAATCAACGCAAGGAAAATGGAATCACAGAGCAGACCTCAAAACCAGAGGGTTTTTCGAACCCTCCAT
>NZ_JAGEKJ010000026.1:0-17005 GCF_049887835.1 Gluconobacter sp. NFX36
ACCGGCGATGGACCGTGATCTGCTCAAAACGCAGAGCGAAAGTCACCCCGGAAACCCTCAATCAAAGCGCCAAAAAACTAAAATCATCAGACAAGCGCATCAACAAACAGTTCTTCGATCCCTCCACGTCCAAAGGATCAGGGTCTTGAAAGACGGACGAACGCGGCGGATCAGAGCCAGATTGATGCGCTGTGCATCCAGGCAGATCAAAACATCATGTTCGCCTGAAGCAGCAATACCTGCCAAAGACATGTTGTCAGCGACAACTACCTGATCTTTTCCAAACAATGATTTGGCGGCCCGTTCGACCGCCAGCGTCAGATAGGAATTAGGATTGTGGGTATAATTCGTATTGTAAATAACCGCCATCAATCTTCTGGGTGCCTGACACCCACTCCCATCCAGAACCGAACCATCAGCCATTTTGGCAATAGGCCGCAAAAGACTGCCGCTATCACGGTACGATAATACTTACCCGAAGGTTTACAGCAACAAAACCCCCCAAGAAAAAAGACGTTTTCGGAATACAGGCATAAAAAAAGAGCCGCTTTCGCGGCTCTTTCTTAAAATCATCACAGAATAATTCTGTAAGATTTTTATAACCTTAGACGTCCGTGCTGCGACGACGGATTGCCGCACCAAGGATATCACCCAGGGATGCGCCCGAGTCAGAAGAACCGTACTCGCTGATGGCGGCCTTGTCTTCCTCGACCTCACGGCCACGGATCGTCAGGGCAAGCTTGCGGGCTGCACGGTCAACGGACACGATCTTCGCATCAACCTTTTCGCCAACTGCAAAGCGCTCTGGACGCTGCTCAGCCTTGTCACGAGCCAGTTCCGCACGACGGATGAAGCCGGTCAGCAGATCGTCGACCTTCACTTCGATACCGTTCGTCTGGACTGCCGTCACGACGCAGGTGACAACTGCACCCTTCTGAACGCGAGCAAGCGTGTCGGCTGCCGGATCTTCCTGAAGCTGCTTGATGCCCAGGGAGATACGCTCCTTCTCAGGATCCACATCGAGGACCTTGGCCTTGACGACCTGACCCTTCTCGTAGTTCGCCATGGCCGCTTCGCCAGCTTCGTCCCAGGACAGGTCGGACATGTGAACCATGCCGTCGATGTCTGCGGAGAGGCCGATGAACAGACCGAACTCGGTGATGTTGCGGATTTCGCCTTCGATGACAGAGCCAACCTTGTGCTCTTCTTCGAACTGCTCCCAAGGGTTGCGCTGAACCTGCTTGAGACCAAGGGAAATACGACGCTTGGAGCTGTCCACGTCCAGAACCATGACGTCGACTTCCTGGGAAGTAGCGACGATCTTGCCCGGATGGACGTTCTTCTTCGTCCAGGACATTTCGGAAACGTGCACCAGACCTTCGACGCCCGGCTCCAGCTCGACGAATGCACCGTAGTCGGTGATGTTCGTGACGCGACCCGTGAAACGGGCATTGGCCGGGTACTTGAGTGCAACATTTTCCCACGGATCAGCTTCAAGCTGCTTCATGCCGAGGGAGATACGCTGCGTGTCCGGGTTGAAGCGGATGACCTGCACGCGAACCGGCTGACCGATCTGCAGAGCTTCGGACGGGTGGTTGATGCGCTTCCATGCGATGTCCGTGACATGCAGGAGGCCGTCAACGCCGCCGAGGTCAACGAACGCACCGTAATCGGTGATGTTCTTGACCACGCCGTCAAGGATCATGCCTTCCTTCAGGCCCTGGATCAGCTCGGAGCGCTGTTCTGCACGGGTCTCTTCAAGAACGGCACGACGGGACACAACGATGTTGCCACGTGCGCGATCCATCTTCAGGATCTGGAACGGCTGCGGCTGACCCATCAGCGGGCCGACGTCACGAACCGGACGGATGTCAACCTGGCTGCCCGGAAGGAACGCCATTGCGCCGCCCAGATCAACCGTGAAGCCACCCTTGACGCGACCATAGATCGTGCCGTTGACGCGCTGGTTGTTGCCGAATGCACGCTCCAGAGCGGTCCATGCTTCTTCGCGGCGAGCCTTCTCGCGGGACAGAACGATGGAACCGTCACGGTCTTCGTAACGCTCGACATACAGCTCGACAACGTCGCCCGGCTTTACGTCCGGAGCAACACCCGGCGGGCCGAATTCCTTAAGGGAAACGCGGCCTTCGCTCTTGAGACCGACATCAACGATAGCGAATTCGTCTGTCAGACGGATCACGCGACCGGTGACGACGGAGCCGTCAAAACCGGTGTCGCGGCCCAGGGTCTCTTCGAGAAGGGCTGCAAAATCTTCCATGCCGTGATCGGCAGGGGTCTGGTTGGCTGAAGCCATGTAAATACAATATTCCCGGATTTTCGGCCTGAAACCGATCATCCACGTCTGCGCCACGCGGATCAGGATCTGTCGTGACGACTCCCCGCTGCCATCAGAGGTCAGAACGGGTCCGTTAGGTTAAGCCTGCACGCAAATACGCGCGACAGACAACACCGTGCCCATTACGGACACAATGCTAGCCCGCAAAAACACCCTCAGCAGGCGCTCTGTCAATAAAAAAACGGGTGTTTGATCGCTCTCTGCGAGCAATCAGGAGCGGACCTTTCGGCGTGCGACTTCTTCGCAGGCTTTTTCAAGCACTTGTTCTGCGGAGAGATCGTCCGTCTCGATCAGCACGGCATCCGCAGCCTGTACAAGTGGCGCCGTGTCCCGCGAAGAATCCCGCGAGTCTCGTGCGACAATCTCGGCGACAGCCGCTTCTAGTTCAGCTTCGACCAAAGGAGCCTCGCCATGAACCTGATGGTGGCGACGCAGGGCGCGTGTTCTGGGAGACGCCGTGATGAAAAACTTCACATCTGCGTCCGGAAAAACGACCGTTCCGATGTCCCGGCCGTCCACAACAGCGCCAGTCTGTGTGGCAAACACACGCTGCCGGTCCAGCAGGGCGGCACGAACCGCAGGCTGGACCGCCACAAGAGAGGCTCCCCGGTCGATTTCCGGAACACGGAGATCCGTTCGGACAAGATCTTCCGGCTGGAGTGCCTGCGCCTGAGCAGACGCATCCCCGGCCGGGTCCAGACCCGCATTCACCATCCGGCGCGCAACAGCACGGTATAGTAACCCGGTATCCAGATACGGCAGACCAAGTCGGGCCGCAAGCGCCTTGGCCAACGTCCCCTTCCCGGCTGCGGCTGGCCCATCCACGGCAATGACGAGCGGACGGCTCATGCCCGGATATCCGCACCCAATGCGTTCATCAGGTCAACAAAACCGGGGAAACTGGTCTCGATGAAAGCCGTATCGTCGATATGAACCGGCTTCTGCGCGGCCAGACCGAACACGATGCCGCTCATGGCCAGACGGTGATCCATGTGCGTCGTCACGGTGCCACCCCCCAGAGGTCCCTTGAAGCCCTGAACGATCAGATCATCACCCACGACTTCTGTTTCTGCACCGTTGACGTTCAGCAGCGAAACCGTGGCAGCCAGACGGTCGCTTTCCTTCACGCGCAGTTCTTCCAGACCACGCAGGCGGGACGATCCTTCTGCAAACGCACAGGCCACGGCCAGAACGGGATATTCATCAATCATCGAAGGAGCACGCTCGGGCGGCACATCCACACCCTTGAGCTTACTGTGACGAACGCGCAGATCACCGACAGGCTCACCACCTTCAACACGCTCGTTCTCAATCGTCAGGTCAGCACCCATTTCGAGCAGCGTTGTGAATAGACCTGTCCGCAGCGGATTGAGGCCCACGTTCTCGATCAGCAGATCGGAACCGGGAACCAGCAGTGCAGCCACCAGCGGAAAGGCTGATGAAGACGGATCGCCCGGCACGGTCACGTCACGAGCCGTCAACTTCACCGGACCAGTCAACTCGATTCGACGCCCACCGGCATCGAGAACGGAGACATCAACGTCCACGCCAAAATGACGGAGCATGTTTTCCGTGTGGTCACGGGTGGCGACCGGCTCTTCCACAACTGTCTTGCCGACGGCATTCAGACCAGCCAGCAGAACAGCAGACTTCACCTGCGCCGAAGCAACCGGAAGACGGTATTCAAGCGGCTTGGCCTGACCATCACCGCGGACGGCCATCGGAAGACGTCCACCCTCACGGGCCAGAAATTCGGAACCGTTTTTGGACAGGGGATCCATGACGCGACGCATTGGACGGGAGCGGAGGGAAGCATCCCCGGTCATGACACTGTTCATTTTATGGGACGACAGAATACCGGACAGGAGGCGCGCGGCCGTTCCGGAATTTCCCATATCCAGCACGTCGGCTGGCTCGGTCAGTTCTCCGACGCCCCGACCGTCAATCGTCCAGACGGCACCGTCGCGGGTAATGGTCGCACCCAGAGCGCGCATGGCGTCTGCAGTCCGCAGAACGTCCTCGCCCTCCAGAAGACCGTAAACATGCGTACGGCCATGTGCGAGAGAGGCCAGCATCAGCGAACGATGGCTGATGGATTTGTCACCCGGAACACGGGTGCGGCCGGAAAGTCCCTTCGGGGACGCGGAAACTGTCAAAGGTCGCGCTTGCATGCCCCTGTTCATGCGAGGGTCATTCCTGCCTGTCAATCACCTACAAAAGGGTGCGCTCATGCAGTTTTTAAGACACTTCATGTTTGACATGACGGAAACAAGCTGGCATGGCCGCGTTCCTTATCCGAGGCATTGGCAGGCTTGCATAACATGGCAAAACCCGAACTCGGTCTAAAACGGACGTGCGTTGAGTGCGGCGCCCGCTTCTATGACCTGAACCGCGTCCCTACAGTGTGCCCCAAGTGTGGCACCACCCAGCCGAACGACATCGGCCGTCTGAAGCGGAGCGAAGGCCCGCTGCCGGAAGAGAAGGATCCGAAGGCTCAGCCTGACGAGAACGAAGATGATGTCGACGTCGATCTGGACACGGATGATGATGCCGATGACGATGTCATGGCACCTGATGATGATCTGGACGATGACGATGATCTTTCGAACGACATCGAAGTCACGACTGACAAGGACGACCGCGACGACAACTAAGGTTGTCCGTGCTCTTTCCTTTGCAGCAGCATTGAGCGGCTGCGCCGGTCCGGGGGACGTTTCGTCCCCGGATGGCGCAGCCGTTCGTGCATTGAAAGACCGGCTGGACCATCATCCCAGCGCAACGGCGGTCCTTCAGGAACACTGCGCCCTTCCCATCCGGGTGGTGCGCCTTCCAGCCCGTGAACAGCCTTCTCCGGATGTTCTTCTGCTTTTGGACGTCAAAACGGCAGATCAGGTGCGGACCCGGCACGTCCAGCTTCTATGTGGCGATGTCGCCCTGTCAGACGCCTGGAACTGGTATGTGCCAGAACGTCTGACGGCTGAAATGAACCACGTCCTTGAGACGACAGACACGCCTTTCGGGAAGGCTGTGACCGAGACACATTTCCACAGACAGCGACTCGAATCGCATTTTCCGGACGCATCGTCGGGAATCGTTCTGGAAAACCGTGCCATACTCCGGCGTGCGTCCGACAACGCGCCCATTTCTCTGGTTGTGGAAGATTATCTTCCCGCAGCTCTGAAGCCGCAGCCGTGAATTTATCGGGCGGGTGACCAGTTGAGGTGCTGCCCGCCATCCATCGCCAGCATCTGGCCGGTCACGGACGGGAGCGAGAACAGGGCCAGAGCGGCCTGAGCAATCTCTTCAGGTGAGGCACCACGCTTCAGGGGCGTTCCGGCGCACATTCGGTCAAAATGCTCCTGTGACTGCCCTACAGCAGGCAGAACAGGTCCGGGGCCAATCGCATTGACACGAATCCGGGGGGCCAGCGCAAGCGCGAGCGTCTGCGTCAGGGTCCACAGACCAGCTTTCGACACGGTATAGCTGACGAAATGTGGTGTCAGGTTCCAGACACGCTGATCCAGCATGTTCAGAATCAGTCCTTCCGCATCTTCCGGCAGAGACTGTGCCATAGCCTGAGACAGCACAAATGGCGCTCTTAGATTGGGTTCAATATGCTGATCCCAGCTTTCCCGGGTCGTCGTCCCGATCTCATCCCGCGTGAAGGCCGAAGCATTGTTGATGAGAACACCAATCGGCCCCAGCTTTTCCGTGGCCTTGGTAAAAAGTGCATCGACATCTTTTTCGCAGGCCAGATCCGCTTTCAGGAGACAACCTCGACCGTTAAGCTGATCGAGAAGCTCCTGAGCATCTGCCTCGCTCTCACGGTAGTGGATGGCAACCCTAAAGCCCTGCTCCACCAGCATTTCGACCAATGCACGGCCAATGCGTCTGCCCCCCCCCGTCACAAGGGCCGTACGAGGAACACGCGGAGAAATCATAAGGCGCGCCGTGCGATCAGGGCTGCGGCGAGTGTGCCATCATCCAGCACATCCAGCGCTCCCCCCATCGGAACACCATGTCCGACACGGCTGACCGTCACGCCTGTGGGAGCAAGCTTTTCCTGAAGCCAGTGCGCCGTCGTTGCGCCTTCAACAGTTGCGCCAAGGGCCAGAATGACCTCCCTGACGCCACCTTCGGCAATACGATCCAGCAAAGACGCGACATTCAGGTCATCCGGACCAAGTCCTGCAAGTGCAGAAAGTGTGCCACCGAGCACCTGATAGACGCCCCGATGCACCCCCGCCCGCTCAAGTGCCCAGAGATCGCCAACAGTCTCGACAACGCAGACCAGACCGCGATCACGGTGAGCATCCCTGCAGATATGGCAGGGATCGACTGTATCCAGATTCCCGCACAGAGTGCAGGTTCTCACACTGGTCGCGGCGCGTTCCATAAGATGCGCCAGAGGCAACATCCGCGCCTCTGGCTGGCGCAGCAGGCTGAGAGCAGCCCTCCGGGCGGACCGAGGACCAAGTCCCGGCAGACGGGACAGCATGGAAATCAGCTGTTCGATGTCATTGCTGATCATCATGGCGTCACGTCCGCAGGAAAAAGGATCAGAACGGCAGCTTCAGGCCAGGGGGCAGGTCCAGACCACCTGTCACATCGCGCATGGCCGCAGAACTGGCTGCTTCTGCCTTATTCTTGGCGTCCGTATAAGCAGCAACGATCAGATCCTGAAGCATTTCCATTTCGTTCGGATCAGCCAGCTTCGGATCGATCTTCAGGCTGCGCATTTCGCCCTTACCCGTGAGCTGAAGCGTCACGAGACCTGCACCAGCCGAGCCATCCACCGTCAGATTGGCCAGATTTTTCTGGGCTTCTTCCATCTTGGACTGCATCTGGCTGGCCTGCTTCATCAGTCCGGCAAGGTTCTTCATAACGGCTCCTGGTCTTTCAGTAGATCGTCTTCATCAAGGAAATCGGCGTCGAGAGGCGCGAATTCCAAGTCGGGAGGAGAATCCTCCGTCAATGGTGCGGTTATTTCGGGTGGCAGACCGTATTCATCAAGGGAATGATCCTGCACATCGCCAATTTTCGCACCGGGAAAAGCGTCAAGAATAGCTTTGACCAGTGGATGAGCTTCAACCGCGGCCCGGTTGAGCTGCACAACCTCGGCTCCCTGCTCGTCAAGCGTCGGCTCACCCTCAGCTGTTGAGAGGCTGATGCGCCACTGACCGGGAAAATGCTCTTCCAGAAAACTTTGGAGAAGCCTGTCGGCTTTGGTCTGGGCATCTTCAAGGCGAATCTGCACATCCGGGGGGGAGAACCGCACGAGATGCACCGCATTGCGAAGCGTTCCATGAAGCTGAGGAACCTTGTCCCATGTCAGGGCCACCATTTCGCGCCATGTGCGCGGAGGCGTCAGGGGCTCTGGCTCCGGGGCCTGTTCGGACTCTGCTTCCGCGTAACCCGGCTCAATGATCTCGCCACCATTGGCAACCAGACGAACATGCGCTCTGGGGCCGCCCTGGTCCGTAGATACGGAAAGCTGCTGCGAGGCATGAGCCTGAATATTTACGCTGCCAGCTGAAGATCCGACGTTCGTAGAGCCACCAGACGGACCAGACGGAAGCGAGAGATCGACACCGCCTTCCGTCAACTGACGGATCAGACGGTCCGGCGTTGGCAGCAGGCTGGCATGGCACAAACGGATCAGCACCATTTCCGCCGCCTGCCGTCGGTCAGGCGCGGCCTCAACTTCCCCAACACCTTTGAGCAGGATTTGCCACGCACGCCCAAGAACACTCGTGGACAAACGATCGGCCAGTATACCACCCCGTGTCCGCTCTGCTTCCGGCAGGTCACGACCTTCCCGCAAAGACGGCATGGCTTTGAGGCGGGACACGAGATGCAGAAGATCAAGCAGATCCGCCAGCAGGACGCCCAGATCGGCGCCTCTTGCATAAGCCTGATCCGTCAGGTCCAGAGCCGTTGCCGCTTTACCAGCCATAAGAGCTTCGAGCAGGTCAAAGACCAGCCCACGATCCGCCAGACCCAGCATGTCTGACACAGCATCCGCATCACTGGCACCCTGGGCAATCGCCTGATCCAATAGCGAAAGGCCGTCACGAACGGACCCATCAGCAGCGCGGGCAATCAGGGCCAGCGCGTCGTCGGACAGGCTTGCGCCTTCCTTCTGCGCAATACGGCCAAAATGTTCGATCAGCAAAGATTGCGGCACACGGCGCAGGTCAAAGCGCTGACAGCGGGACAGGACCGTGACCGGTACCTTCCGCAGTTCTGTCGTCGCGAAAATGAAGGTAACCTGCGGCGGTGGTTCTTCAAGCGTTTTCAAGAGCGCATTGAACGCATTGCGGGACAGCATGTGCACTTCATCGATGATGAAGACTTTCATGCGCGCCTGCATCGGGCGGAAACGCGTGGCCTCAATAATCTCACGAACGTCATCAACGCCGGTGCGGGACGCCGCATCCATTTCCAGAACATCTGGGTGCCGGTCCGCAAGAATGGCGGTGCAGTTCGCGCAAACGCCACAGGGTTCAGCCGTTGGGCCGCCCTTCCCGTCAGGCCCAACACAGTTCAGGGCACGCGCAATAATACGGGCTGTCGTGGTCTTACCCACACCGCGAACGCCCGTCAGCATGAAGGCATGGGCCACACGCTTCAGTTCGAACGCGCGCCGCAGGATACGGACCAGCGAGTCCTGACCAATCAGATCTTCAAAAGTCTGAGGCCGATATTTTCGGGCAAGAACGCGATAGGGCGTATTGTTTTCCGGGAGCGCAGGAACCTGAACGGGCTCCGCAGGCGCATCATCGAAAAAGCCGCCACTGCTTTCAGGCGGCAGGGGAAGATCGTCGTTATCGTCAGTCATGAAACTGGAAAACCGTCAGAGCGGGATGTGAAGACCGCTCTCTGTCGGCCTTGTGCCGGGGCGCAGAACAGAAAATCTGTCGCGCCCGCAGGCTGTACTTGATAGGAGGCCGGACATTTAACCCGGATAAAACTCACTGCGGCTGCTTCCTTCCGGACCTGACCGGGTTGGCAAGGTATCCGTCCAAAGCCGACCTCCCGGCGCTCTCCTAACACGGAGATGGGGGTGTCTGACAACCCCCTATCATTCACCCGCGGCTTCACCACCCGCATGACGCGGATCAGCAGCACCGTAGATCAGGCCCGTTTTGTGAGCAGACAGGCTCGGGCGATCTGCCAGAATGCCCTCAGCCACACCCCACGGGCGATGCAGAGACAACGCGTATCCTTCGGATTTCAGCACATTCATCACATCATCCGTCAGGGCACCCGGCTCCAGTTCTACAGCAGACGGCTCCCACTGTTCGTGGATTCGAGGCAGATCCACAGCCTGTCGGATGTCCAGCCCGTAATCGAGCACACCCAGAATGGCGGAGAGCGTAATCGTCGGGATGCGGGAACCACCGGGGCTGCCAATCACCATAACAACCTTGCCGTCCTTCGAGACAATCGACGGAGACATGGAAGACAGCGGTGTCTTGCCCGGAGCAATGGCATTGGCTTCAGAGCCGACAATTCCGAACATGTTCGGTGCACCCGGCTTGGATGAAAAATCATCCATTTCGTCGTTCATCCAGATGCCAGTGTTACCGCCCATCACCCCTGCGCCGAACCAGCCATTGAGGGTATAAGTAGCCGAAACCGCTATGCCGCCTTTGTCCAGCACGGAGAACTGGGTCGTTTCATGCTTTTCCTGCGTATCCGGCGCGGCTTCTGAGGCCTTGACCGGGAGTGCTTCGCCCGCACGAAGCGTGCTGGACGGCAGCGCATGATCCAGCGGAATACCAGCCCGCACCTGCGCGGCGTAAGCGGGATCATTCAGATGTTCGATCGGGTTTTTGACAAACGCCGGATCGCCAAGATCACGCCGATCTGAATAGGCATGACGCATGGCTTCGATTTCACGCTGCGCAGACGCCGCCGTGTGCAGGCCGAGCGCGTGCATGTCATAGCCGGACAGAATGTTCAGGATTTCGCAGAGCGCTACACCACCACCACTGGGCGGAGGGGCCGTATCGATCGTGTAGCCCCGATAGGTGCAGCGGATCGGGTCCATGAAACGAATATGGTAGTTTGTGAAGTCAGCGGCTTCCAGAAGACCACCGCCTTCTTTACTGGCGCGTACGATCTCAGCGGAAATCGGCCCGTCATAGAAAGCCTTCGGCCCATTCTTGGCGACCAGTTCCAGAGAATTGGCGAGATTTTTCTGAACCAGTCGGTCCCCCGGTTCAAAAGACGACCCATCCGGACGCAGGAAAATCGGACGCGCATACGGGTCCTGACGGAAATACTTCGTGGACGTGTTCAGAAGCTGCACGTCCCCTTCATTCAGAATGAAGCCATCGCGTGCCAGAGCAATGGCAGGCGCCATGACCTTCTCACGCGACAGATGCCCCCATTTTTGCAGGATCGTATCTAGTCCAGCCACCGTCCCCGGAACCGCAACGGCTTTCCAGCCTTCCGTAGACAGACCCGGAATAACCTTGCCGGAAGCATCCTGATACATCGTGGCGGTTGCGGCACCCGGCGCATGTTCGCGGAAATCCACGAAAACCGTCTGACCGGATTTCAGACGAATGGTCATGAAACCGCCACCGCCAATATTACCCGCAGCCGGATAGACCACAGCCAGTGCGTACCCTACAGCGACGGCAGCATCGATCGCATTACCGCCCTGCGCAAGAATCTGTGCTCCGGCCTCCGACGCAAGATGCTGCGCTGAGACCACCATGCCGTGCTTGCCTGACACCAGCACGCCTGGAGACATATGATCCGGGCCGAAAGCCAGCGGATCGTGAGCAGAGCTCAGAGTGGTCGTTGCGGGAGCAGCCAGCGCTGTGCCCCCTGTCAGACCTGCAACAATCAGGGCAAAGATTTTTTTCATGCGCCAGCTCCGTAAGGGGGCTTGTTGTAACCTTTCGGGGAGAGGGTGAAGATTTCGCAGCCGTCTTCCGTCACCCCAACCATATGCTCAAACTGAGCGGAGAGTGTGCGGTCACGCGTAACGGCTGTCCAGCCATCATCCAGTACTTTGACCTCGGGCTTGCCGATATTGAGCATCGGTTCGATCGTGAAGACCATTCCCGGCACCAGTTTCACGCCCTGCCCCGGCTTTCCATAATGCAGGACGTTCGGAGCGGTGTGAAAGTCTCGTCCGATGCCATGACCGCAGAAATCACGCACGATGGAAAAGCGGTTCTTTTCAGCATGCACCTGAATCGCATGGCCGACATCGCCAAGTGTATTGCCCGGCTTGACCTGCTCAATCCCCAGCATCAGGGATTCATAGGTCACTTCAACCAACTTCTCGGCTTTCTTCGGGGCTTTGCCGACGATGTACATGCGGGAATTGTCGCCGTACCAGCCATCCAGAATGGACGTCACGTCGATATTGACGATATCGCCGTTGGAAAGCTTCTTGTCGCCCGGAATACCGTGACAAACGACATGATTGATGGAGATGCAGCAGGCTTTCGGGAAGCCATGGTAGTTCAGGGGAGCCGGGGTCGCGCCATGAGACAGGGTGAACTCATGAATAATCCGGTTCAGTTCTTCCGTCGTGACACCCGGCTGAACATGCTCCGTGATCATATCCAGCGTTTCTGAAGCCAGTTGCCCGACTTTTCTCAGATGTTTGAAGTCTTCACTGTCGTAAAGAACAATCCCACGCGAATTATCACCCATGTCTGCCGCCCGATCCTTAATCTTTCTACAGGTCGGGACAAAATGCGACTGTCCTGCCTTGACCGCAAGGCAGGGAGACGAGTTTTTCAGCCTCGCGGGTGACGACCCGCCTTGTGATGGGTCGCGACATGATGCGCACTGACCATACGGACCGATGCTCCCCGCCGGGTAATACGACCGAAGCGGCGAGGCCCTGTCGGGGCATCCGCCACCTCCATTGGACGATTGGACGCAACCAGGATGCGGCTATGCGCGAAGCGACCACCATGCCGGGCAGAAGCAATCATCATCGTCCGTGGTGCGACCGGATGCATCAGCGGCTGCGGTGCCACACCTTCAGAAGCGAAGGCATCATCCAGAATGGACGCCATTTCCATAGAGCGGCGCCCATTGGACGACGACCCCAGCACCACACCAATCAGACGGACATTCCCACGAATGGCGGACGTCACGAGATTATGGCCAGCCGCATCCGTGTAGCCTGTCTTCATCCCGTCAGCGCCTGCATAGATCTTCAGCATCGGATCATGGTTCGGCACCAAATGACGATGGAAGTAGAAGGAAGGTACGCCGAAATAGTGATAATACTGCGGGAAATCATTGATCAGATGCTGTGCCAGAAGGGCAAGATCATGCGCCGTTGTCACCTGATCCGGATCTGGCAGACCGGACGCATTGCGGAACGTCGTGTTGGTCATGCCCAGAGCACGGGCCTGCTGTGTCATGAGCTGGGCGAAGCGCACTTCGTCACCGCCACCCAGAAACTCACCCAGAGCGCAGGCGGCGTCATTGGCGGATTTCGTAACCAGAGCAAGAATGCCCTGCTCAACCGTCAGACGTGTTCCCGGTACAAGCCCCAGCTTCGAAGGTGCCTGCATGGAAGCATGAATGGAGACCGGAACTTCCTGATCCAGCGTAATCTGGTGCGCTTCAAGGGCGCGGAAAGTGAGATACAGCGTCATGAGCTTGGTCAGAGACGCCGGATAGCGCTGCAACTCCGCATCGGACTGCGAGAGGACAGCTCCGGTTCGGGCATCCATCACGAAGCTGGAAACATGCCCGGCATATTGCGCGCGGGCGGACCCCATACCTACTGCCGTCAGTGCACATAACAGGAGGGCCTTGCGGAAAGGAGAACGCATTCTATGGCAGCCTCTGAACAGAACATTATCGCCGGGGACAGTCAGACCGCTTTGGAACGGCCTGTAATCCCATTACATTAGGCGCAACAAAAAGCGCCCGTCCACAGGGTTTGCGGGAGTTTGCTTAATTTTTCGTAAGCATGACGCAAAGCCGACCAGATCATGTCAGGAACATGGCAATATTCACGAAATGTACTGCTTCTTACCCCCTTCTCAAGTCGGGGGAAGCGTCCCATATCATACCAGTCATGTCTTCTTACGATTTTCTTTCACCCGCTACCGCCAGTCTGCAAGCCGAATCCATTTACGGATCGACCGTGATGGGGCCAGGACCGTCGGACCCCAAAGAACCCACGGGGCCACGCCTTCCCGATGACGAAGATCTGGGACTCAGCGTTGTCGTTCGTCCTCGGACACGGACGCGCAAGCCGTCCATGTACAAGGTACTGATGCTGAATGACGACTACACGCCAATGGAGTTCGTCGTGCATGTGCTGGAGCGCTTTTTCTCCATGAACCGGGAAGAAGCGACGGCTGTCATGTTGCAGGTGCATCAGCGGGGGGTGGGCGTCTGCGGCGTCTTTACCTACGAGGTTGCGGAAAGCAAGGTGGCTCAGGTTATGGATCTGGCACGCCAGAACCAGCATCCGCTTCAGTGTACGATCGAAAAAGACTGACTTTCCTGCCCTAAGGAATGCAGGCACCGGACAATTTCTTGTTCAATCCTGCGTTTCTGACTGGCGTTACGTGTTGCACCACGACAAGATACCTCTTCCACGAGAGGTCGAGAGGAGCGCCACCCTATGCTGTCCCGTACGCTCGAACAGACGCTCCACCGCGCCCTGACATTCGCGGGGGATCGGCGTCATGAATATGCCACCCTCGAACATCTGCTGCTGGCTCTGACGGAAGATGCCGACGCACTGACGGTTTTCCGCGCCTGCGGAATCGACCTTGAGAAGCTGCGCTCCGACCTGACCGATTTCCTGGACAAGGATCTGGCGGGGCTGGCATCAGATCGCCCGACAGAACCCAAACCGACGGCGGCTTTCCAGCGCGTGATCCAGCGTGCGGCCATTCATGTGCAGAGCACAGGCCGCGACGAAGTCACGGGCGCGAACGTGCTGGTTGCGCTCTTTGCCGAGCGTGAAAGCCATGCCGTGTACTTCCTGCAATTGCAGGACATGACACGACTCGACGCCGTGAACTTCATTTCTCATGGAATTGCCAAAGCTCCGGACCGCGGTGCCGGCCGCAAACCTGCAGCTGCGTCCAAGGACACGTCCGAGCGCGAAGAGCGCAAGGAAACGGCCAAGGACGGTGCACTGGCGACCTATTGCGTCAATCTGAACGATCGCGCCCGTGAAGGACGGATCGATCCGCTGATTGGTCGCGATCAGGAAATCGAACGCACGATCCAGATCCTCTGCCGCCGCACGAAGAACAACCCGCTTTATGTGGGTGATCCGGGTGTGGGCAAGACGGCTATTGCAGAAGGTCTGGCCAAGCGCATCGTTGAGAAGGACGTACCTGAAGTCCTGCAGGACAGCACGATTTTCTCCCTCGACATGGGTTCGCTTCTGGCTGGTACGCGCTATCGCGGTGACTTTGAGGAACGCCTCAAGGCCGTTGTGACGGAACTTGACCAGACACCGGGTGCAATCCTGTTCATCGACGAAATCCACACCGTCATTGGTGCGGGTGCAACGTCGGGCGGGGCAATGGATGCGTCCAACCTTCTGAAACCGGCTCTGGCGGCTGGAACGCTGCGCTGCATCGGCTCCACGACGTACAAGGAGTTCCGTCAGCACTTCGAGAAAGACCGTGCTCTGGTGCGGCGCTTCCAGAAGATCGACGTGCCAGAGCCGTCCATTGAGGACGCGATCAAGATCCTGCGGGGCCTGAAGGGCAGCTACGAGAAGCACCACAAGGTTCGCTACACCGACGAGGCCCTGCGTGGCGCCGTCGAACTGGCAGCCCGTTACGTGCATGATCGCAAACTGCCGGACAAAGCCATCGACGTGATTGATGAAGTCGGTGCGGCTCGGATGCTGGTTCCCGAGAACAAACGCCGCAAGACCGTCACGCTGAAAGACGTGGAAGACGCCATCGCCAAAATTGCGCGTATTCCGCCTAAGGCTGTCACGGCAGATGACCGGGAGACCCTGCGCCATCTGGAGCGGGATCTGCGGAACATGGTGTTCGGTCAGGACAAGGCGATTGATGCGCTTGCCGCCGCGATCAAGCTGTCCCGCGCCGGTCTGCGCGATATGGAAAAGCCGATCGGCAACTACCTGTTCTCCGGCCCCACAGGTGTCGGCAAAACGGAAGTGGCCAAGCAGCTTGCTTCGTCTCTGGGCATTGAGCTGATCCGGTTCGACATGTCCGAATACATGGAGCGTCATTCAATCTCCCGTCTGATCGGTGCACCTCCGGGCTATGTCGGGTTTGATCAGGGCGGACTGCTGACGGATGCGATTGACCAGCATCCCCACGCTGTTCTGCTGTTGGACGAAATCGAAAAGGCCCATCCGGACCTTTACAACGTCCTGCTTCAGGTCATGGATCATGGTCGTCTGACGGATCACAACGGCAAGACCGTCGATTTCCGCAACGTGATCCTGATCATGACCACGAATGCCGGTGCGGCGGATCTGTCCAAGGAAGCGATCGGCTTTGGTCGCACCAGTCGTTCGGGCGAGGATGAAGAGGCGATCAAACGCACCTTCACCCCTGAGTTCCGGAACCGTCTGGACGCGGTCATTCCGTTCGCCAATCTGACGCCGGAGACCGTGGGCCGCGTGGTGGAGAAGTTTATTCTCCAGCTTGAAGCCCAACTGGCCGACCGTCACGTCACGATCGAAATTTCCTCTGCTGCCAAGGAGTGGCTGGCCGAGAAGGGTTACGATCGCCTGTATGGCGCACGCCCTCTGGGCCGCGTCATACAGGAGCACATCAAGAAGCCTCTGGCGGAAGAACTGCTCTTCGGCCGGCTGGCAAAGGGTGGCGCTGTGAAGATCGGTCTGAAAAACGACGCACTGGATTTCGAGATCATCGAAGGCTCGGACGTCAAAAGCGAAGACGCCACAGAGAAAAAAGACGAAGCGACGAACTGAGTCGTCTCGTCAGAAAAAGCCCCGGGGGAATAATCCTCCGGGGCTTTTTTTATTCGTAGCGATGTCCGTTGACGGTCACATACCCGGCCCATGGCCATTTGCGGCTTGTGCCATGATGCGTCCAGTCGATGCCCTGTTTGCGCAGGCTGTCGTAATAATACCGGCCCTGCACTTCAACGGTGTCACCCTTCTGGACCCACGGCCACTGAGGGGCGCTCATCTCATCCAGCCCGGAGACGATCCGGATGGAAACGCCCTGCCCGACATCGACGTAGAAATAGCCATGCCAGCCGCTACGCGTTCTTTGCGCCCGCTGTGCCACCGCAATGACACGCCCACAGATATGTTCCGGAAGGTCCGTCCGGGTGGCGCCGCGTTGTTCGAAAGTCTGCTGGTCGTTCAGGAATTTCGCGTTGTCGCAGGTTGCGGGCATGGAGGCCACGCTCTGGGCAGACGCCGCGAGTGGCGCGCCAAGGCAGGCCATTAGCGCCAGAAGTTTCAGACGGGACATCATGGAAAAAGCACCCTCCGTTCAGGAAAGTGCTTTTATGCTCCGTTCCATACTCTGAAACAAATAGCCACCTGGAGGGATCGAAGAACTGTTTGTTGATGCGCTTGTCTGATGATTTTAGTTTTTTGGCGCTTTGATTGAGGGTTTCCGGGGTGACTTTCGCTCTGCGTTTTGAGCAGATCACGGTCCATCGCCG
>NZ_JAGEKJ010000027.1:0-16734 GCF_049887835.1 Gluconobacter sp. NFX36
TCCAGCCCTTGTCACGTTGTCCCTGATGGCGGCTGGACGCGTCGGTGCCGAGCGGGAAGAACAGGCCAAGGCTTCTGAGGGAAACTGATTGCCTCACTCCAGTGGGAGATGGAGTGGGGCCAGTTCATGGGAGAGAACGAGGTGCCGGAGATCCGTGAAGCGGCTCTGGAGTGTCGTGTTCTCCCGGATCCCTGGAATGAGGTGCCCTGGCGGGCCTGGCACGATCTCCAGCATGACCGGCCGTGGATTACCGACGGTCTGGGTGCAGGCATGGGGGCGATCCGAATCATCTCCCGTCCCCAGCCCATTGGCTGGGTTGCCGTAGATCGCTGGTGTGATGCCAGCGGCGTGACAGCAGACGAACGCCCGCTTGTGTTCCGCCTGGTCCGGGCGCTGGACGTCGTGTTCCTCACACACCGGAATGCTCAGATCACGCGGGATCTCCAGAACGCTCTGAGGAAATAGCCATGGCCCGTGGTGGCGCAGCGTCATTTGTCGAGCAGATGAGCCGTTTCGTGACGGACGATATTTCCGTCGATGCCGCGCGAAACGGTCTGATCACAGATCTGACTACTGAGCGCGATCGTCTCATCTCCACTGGCGAAGCATCCTCTCACTGGTTTCGATCTGTGAACGGGGTTGAAGGTGCCCCCGAAACTGATCTCCGGGTTGGCGGAAGCATCGTCTACAATTTCGGACTGATCTCTGACGCGGCGTCCTTTGCACTGGATCTTTGCCGGGCCAAATCTCCAGTCGCATCGGGCAGCTATCGCGATGCATGGGTTCTTCTGGTCGGGGATAAGATCTGGACGGGTGATATCGAGGATCTGCCGTTTGATGCAGAAGTGACGATCGTCAATCCCGCGCCTTACGCCCGGAAAATCGACGTTGGTGCGATGCCGAAAATGTCCGTTTCTCCGGGCATTGTCGAAGCCGTGCGACAGGCTGTTTATCGCAAATATCCGGGCATCACAGTCTGGCGGAAATTCATCAATCTGAGTGGATCTGTCGGGGGCTTCAAAGCGCCGTACATTCTGAAAGATGGTGCAGCCCGCCGTCTTGCAAAACACGACATGCGCTCATCTGCCTTTCGTCGCGGTCAGGCCTATCTGGCGAGACGAAAAGATCTCGCTCCTGGACAGCCCATCACCTATCCCGCGCTCGTCATGAGCGATCCCGATTATTCCGGCTAGGATTTGTAAGCCATGGCGACACGCGTCTCGACACTGATTGCGACCCTTGAGAACCGGTATTCTCAGGAAGCCGCCCGGATTGCCCAGAGTTCGCGTGACATGGGTGCTTCGGTCGACAGCGCCTCGAAAAGCGTCGATGCGCAAAACGAGACCCTGCGGACATTCACGCAGACCAATGCGCAGTTCGTCAAAGTGACGAATGGGGTTGAGCAGGCAGTCAATCGAACCGAAACGGCTTTCTCGCGGCTTGAGCAACGGCTTGAAAGCGCTCGCGATAGGCTAGAGAAAGGCACGATAAGTCAGGAGCAGTATAACGATATTGTCTCGACCCAGGTTGGGATTTACGAAAGAGTTGAGAAAAGCTCCGCCAAGGCGGTCGAGACCATTCGTGAGCGAAGCAAGGCGCTGGCCGAAGATGCCAAGGCTTCGACAGATGCTAATAAAGCCATTGAGGACACGACCAGCAAGGTCAAGCTGTCTGGCTATCAGTTCGGCATCGTTGCTGATGAAGCACATAAATTCTTTGACCAAGTGATGTCTGGCGGATCCGCCATGAAGGCGGCCTTCTATCAGGTGCCGAACATGATTCAGGTCATGGGAGGTCTTGGGAACGCCGTGAAACTCGTTGGCGGCGGTCTGACGGTTGGACTGGCAGCGGGCGCCATCACAGCTACGGCTGCCATCTACGAAATGGCGTCATCGGCTGAAGAGGAACAGTCGCGACTGGCCAAGCTCTCCACGCAGTTGAAGGCGACCCGGGAAGATGCCCTGCATATGGCGGGTGCTATCACCTCGGCTTCGGAAAGCCTGAAGGGCATGCCGGGTTGGGATGAGACATCCGCCCGATCGGCTGCCACGGCGATTGGTAGCACCTATAATTTCACGGGCTCCAGCACAGATATTTCTACTCTGTCGGGGATCGCACGGGATGCAGGAAGCATTTTTGGCAGCCTGGAGGATGGCCTCAAGGCCGTGCAGACCGCCATGGTCGACCCGACGGCCGAAATCGAGGCGCTTTACAAGCAGCATCTTCCAGGCGTGGATGCTGCTCTGGTCGAACAGGTCAAGAACCTTCAGGCCAGCGGCGAGCAGGGCGAGGCCTATGCGCTCGTCATTGGCAAAATCAGGGATGCGTCCAAGGATGCCTATGATCAGGGCCTGACGCCGTTCCAGCGTTCTCTTGAGGATCTGGAAAAAACAGCCTCTCCGGTGACAAAGGCGATCGGGGATCTGGTCACAGGCATGGGCGCGCGTCTGCTGGAATGGCTGACGGATCTGATCAAGCTGATCCCAACGACTGGCAAGGTCAGCACGGACGGTCTGGCTGGAAGCACGGTGCTCGATAACTATGCCGGTGGGAATCATCACTACGGTCTTGGACAGGTCGATCCCCGCTATGCTTCCGGCTACGACATCAGCACGCCACAGGGGAACATTGACGCAGCAATCAAGATCTTCCAGCAGGCCAATGCGCGTGCCGGCGGAAACTGGGACAACACGCTGGCCTATTACAGCGGAAACCGAGTCGGCAGTTCAGGCCAGAAATCCTACAATTCCGCTGTTTATGGCTACGACATCAACACTCTGCCGTCTGACACGTCCAGCCTGATCGATACTGAAGCATCAAGGCTCGGGTTATCGTCTCGCCTGGTCAATCTCTTCAAGGGCGTGATCGGGCATGAAAGTGGCGGCCATCAGTATGTGGATCACACGGGCAGCACTTCCGGATCCGTGGCTGCGATCCAGCACGCAACGTCAGCTGGCGTCATCGACAACACACGCTCCCTCACTGGTGGAGCAGCAGATGCGGCGGGTGGTTATTCTGCCAGTAGCTGGTCAGAACAGCGGGCTGGGATTGAAGCCTACATTGCGTCTCAACAGAAACTTCTGGCGACACAGGATATTGGCTCTCAGAAGTGGAAGGAAACGCAGGAAAGCATCACGTCTGCCAGGGTTGCTCTGGCCAATACCCTTAGTCCGCAGGAGAAAATCACTCAGGGACTAACGGACAGCCTGGAACCGCTCAAATCCCAGACTGGCTACTGGCGAAGCATGGCCGAAGTTGTGGCGCAGTTCGACCAGACCACGCGCGGAACCGGTACAGACCAGCAGGCTCTGACGGCGGCGATGGCGGCTAAGCAGCAGCAGCTGGCGTCGGCCTATGATGACGGCACGGTTTCCGCTGAACGGCAGGCCCGATCACAGCAGGCCATTGCCGATGCTGCTGGCGGATCTGCTGTGGCACTTCAGCATGCCACGAACTATCAGCAGGCCTACACGGAAGCCCTGAATGATTTCGATGAGGGGTCTCCCAAGTTTCTGGCAGCAGTCCAGAAACGCACGGCGGCGCTTGATGAGTCGGCTGCGGCCCAACTCAAGGCACAGCAGGTTCAGCAGAATGCTGGGCTGTCTGACAATCTCGAAATGATTGCAGCCCAGACGGCCTCGATTGGTCAAAACGCACAGGCCCGTCAGGTCAACCTGACAGTCATGCAGGCTGAACTGGAGATGCACCGGAAGTATGGGGAAGTCCTTCCGCCGGAGGCTCAGGACTACATCACTCTGACAGGAAAGGTGGCTGAAGCAACGGCGGAATACCAGCATCAGCAAGACGCGCTGAATGAGTTGACCTCTGACATTTCGTCCATGGCCGATACGCTCTCGAATGACTTTACCCAAGCATTCGTTAATGCGGCCAATGGGGGTGTGACCTTTAAGTCGGCCATGCAGGGGATAGAAAGCCAGATCGTCTCGATGATCGCCAAGCTGGCACTGATCAACCCATTGCTGAATGCAATTGATGGTCAGAGCCGCAATACACTGAGTGATATCGGTGGGCTGCTCTCTGGCGGATCTTCTTCGAGTATCTTTGGAAGCGGCTCTGTTGGCAGCGATCCTTTCGGGGGCGCTGGTACAAGTATTGAGGCTTTTTCTTCTGGTGGAAGTTCAGCTACCAGTTCACTTGGCGGAACCTCGTGGCTGTCCTCAGGCCTGAAAACCAATCTGTTCGGGACGGCTACGGTAGGGAACCTGCTGGGCGGTATCGGCGGGGGCTTTGGTCTGGGGTCGGCGCTATCCTCCATTGGTGGCGGCACAAACGGGACGCTGGGTAGTGGCGTCGGCTCTGTTGCCGGCTCCATTGCGGGTTCCTTCATTGGTCCGATCGGTACAATGCTGGGCGGCGTCATTGGCGGTGGTCTGGGTGGTCTTCTTGGAGGCCTCTTCGGGCACAAGAAAAACCCGTACACGATCGACCAGGTGCAGACGATCGATGGCCAGCTGTCTCTGGGCCAGACCTGGAACCAGGCACAGACGGACACGATCACGGCCCAGCTGAAGACAGATATTTCCTCGATCAACAGCGTGCTGTCTGCGACTGGAGCTGACATCGGCGGTGGCTACCTGGGCACGGTCCGCAACGACAAAAACAACAAAAACGCGGCGATGCGGTCCGTTTCCCTGACGGATCTTCTGAAAAGCTCCACGCTGACCAGCTCTGATGCCACGTTCAGTCAGGCGCTGTCTCAGGGGATGCCGACCGATATCACGGACGTTTCCACCTACACGGCGGCAATCCAGAGCCTGAAAACAATGGCATCGACGGTTGACCAGCTTGGCGTCTCGGTCTCGAAATTCAACTCGGACGGTACCGTCACGATCCAGAATTTCACCGAAGCGACCGGGGATCTGAAAACGGCGCTCGATACGGCGCTGGACGGCAAATCGCTGTCCACGTCCGACCTCCAGACGCAGATCTCCACGATCAGCACGTTCGTCAACACGACGATGCCCAGCCTGCTGTCTGCTACGGTTTCAGGGCAGCAATCCTGGGTGGATCAGATGGCCACGCTGAAACAGACCTATGACGCTGCGGCGTCTCAGGCGTCGGCCTATGGGCTGGATGGGTCTTCCATCACGTCCAAGTATCAGTCTCTATATGCGCAGGGTTATGCCAACAACATGACCACGCTCAATCAGTCTGATGCGGGTGTCCGGGCGCGCTACCTGACAGCTTCGGGCGATGATGAGGGCGCAGCGCTCCTGAATTTCGACACCAGTGCCGATCAGCAGCGCCAGTCCCTGAAAGACACATGGCGGTCCTTTCTGGGCGATGCGTATTCGTCCCAGCAGGCCTACGTGGATCAGTCGGCCGATCTGGAAAAAACACTGGCGGCCGAACGCCTCCAGATCCAGCAGCAGTACAATGGCACGTCCGTGGCACAGCTGAAGCAGTATCAGGACCAGGCGCAGCAGTCTGTCACGTCGGTATTTTCCAGCCTGACGGATTATGCGCGGGGGCTGAATACGTCTGACGCGTCGCCCCTGTCTGCCCAGGCGCAGTACCAGAGCGCCAATGACAACCTGATGAACGATTATCAGGCGGCCATGGGCGGGGATTACGATGCCCTGTCGCGGATCCAGTCCGATGCCAGCACCTTCCTGTCCACGTCCAAGACGTGGCAGGGCTCCGGCACCGGATACAGCACGGACTTCACGCAGGTTTCGAATATCCTCAAAGCGCTTGGTCAGTCGGACAGTGACAAGATCACGGCGGCCCTGGTCCAGAAACTCTCTCAGCAGACCAATGACCTCCTGAAAGGCATGAAGGACCAAATGGCTGAACTGGTGAAGGTTGCCACGGCAACGCAGAAGACAGCGCAGCTTCAGGCCGTCACCGACGCCACACGGCCGAGGGCGGCATGAGGTTTCGCACGGTTGAAATGGACATCGTTCTGCCGGCCGTCACGCAGCCGGCGGCGATACCGGGGTGGGGCAATGTCCCGTGGGGCGCTTTGACGCAGTATCCGGACAATCCGGAATCCGTCGAAACCCTGCGGTTCTCGGATGCGGGGTATGTGGATGAGAACCATATCCCCTATCCGCCCTACGTTACCCAGGCGCTGGATCTGTCACGGTCCCTGACCCTGTCAGCCGATGCCCTGGGCGGGTCGTTCTCGATCGGAATCCTGACGCTGGCCAATCCGGACGGCGTACTGGATGGCCTGCTGCAAAGCCGTGTGAATGACCACCTTCCCGTCAAACTTCGGGAGGGTGAACGTCTCTGGGATACGGCACGGCAGATCTGGACGGATCCGGCCTCTGGCTCCCTTCGTCCTGTATTCGCAGGCCTGGGGAAAAACTGGCAGCCGGGTCTGAACAGCGTCTCCATTACGCTGCTCGATGCTACCTACTGGCTGGACGGAACCGTTCCTGTCTCGGTTTATGGGGGCACCGGGCGTCTGGATGGAGACAGCAACGTCGTCGGCCGGGACATCCCACGACTGCGGGGTACGGTCTGCAACGTCACGCCTGTTCTGATCGACAGCAGCAATTACGTCTATCAGCTGTCAGACGGGCCGGCGGATGTGGTGGCGCTGTATGAGGGTGGTTATGCCAGCATCGCTTCTGGCGGTGCCGTCACCGACCTTTACGCCACGTCTCCGGATCCGGGCACTTACACCGTTCTGTCCAGCAGTGCGGGCACCTGGATCCGGCTGGGCACCAAGCCCGTCTATGGAATCACCGTCGATGCGGTGGGACGCTTCCGATCGGGGGCGGCTCCTGCCAACGTCCTGGACGTTCTGCGACAGTTCCTGATTGAAGATATGGTGATGCCCTCTGCCTATATCGATGCGGCCTGGACTGCGACGTCCAGTCTGGCACCGTATGCGGGCGGATGGTTCTGGGACGGGTCCAGCAGTGTGACAGGCCGTCAGGCGGTCAGCACGCTGCTGTCGGGTCTGGGCATTTCCCTGGTCCCGACCCGGACAGGCACGTTGCGGCCGATCCGGTTGCAGGATCCTGCCGATGCGGGGGCTCCGGTCCTCACCCTGACCACGGACGTGATCAGCGCGATTTCGCCCGTGGCCCTGGACAGTTCTCTGGATCCGCCCACCTGGCGCTGGCGGATTGGCTGGCAGCATAACTTCACGGTCCAGACGTCCGGATCCGGTCTGCACCCGCAGGCCTCGGCGGATCGCCAGTCCCTGATTGCCGAAAGCGACCGGGGCGCTGTGTGGTTTGATACGATCGTCAAATCTCAGTGGCGCGTTCCAAACGATCCCGCGCTGATCTCCACGGCCCTGGCCAATCAGGCGGATGCCGTGGGGATTGCGCACTGGCACGGATCGGTCTGGGGCAAGCGCCGCCATCTCTGGGCGGTGGATGTGCCGCAATCCGTGGCTCTGGCCGTGGATCTCGGGGATCCGGTGTCGCTTCAGGCGCCTGTGCCGGGTGCGAAATCCGCCATTCCGGGGATTGTGGTCAGCGAACACGTCACCAGCTCCGGCAATACGACAACCCTCACAATACTGGTCTGAGTTATGCAAAACTGCGGCATTGGCTGGCAGAATGTGCTGCTGCCGGCTGCATTGTCCGGCAATGGCGTTTCTGGCCTGCCCGTCACCAACCTGCAAAACCAGCAGGGCGCGGCAAGCCTCGCCTGGCGCGTGGCTGCCGGGGGCACCGGATGGAGTGCTGACGTCAAGGCAGCCCTTGGCTCCGTTCAGTCGATCCGGGCGATCAGTCTGCACCGGACCAACCTGACGACAGCGGCGACCTGGCGCATCCAGGTCTGGAACGGTACGGCCGTGACATTCGACTGGCACGCATCTACCAACGTCCAGAATGGGCAGTGCGTACAGATTTTGAGCAAGCCTGTGTTGGGTGATTCTCTTGAAATCACGGTCTGGGATGCGGGCAATCCGGACGGCTTCATTTCGATCCCGCTGGCCTATGCCGGGCCGCTCTGGCAGCCCGTGCGAAACTATTCGTCCGAAAGCACAGAAAGCCTGACGGTGGGGCAGCAAAGCACCACGACGCTGTCAGGTGGCGAGTTCGTGGATGCGCGGTACGTCCAGCGTGGCCTGTCGATCGCGCATCAGTCCTACGGCGATGCGGATGCGGTCGTGTTGCGCCAGATCCAGCGTGTCGCCGCCACGGGCCAGAATATCCTGTTCGTGCCGGATCCGTCTGTCGGTGCGCCCGCGCTGGCCCAGACGGCGCTGTTCGGGCGTCTGTCAGGCGGTGATCTCTCCAACCCCTTCGGGCCAGCCGACCGGCACTCTCAAACTCTCACACTGACGGAAAGGCTCTGACGTGGCAGCACCGCTTCTTCTTGATCTGGTCCTGGAGACAGCCACCAATCCGGGTACGGGGTCGTTCACGCTCAACGGTTCCGTCCAGGACCGACGCTCTTTTGCCTCAGCGGCTCCGGGTGGTGGACAGGTGTTCTATTTTGCCGACGATGGCACGCAGGCTGAATGGGGTGTTGGCGTCCTGACGGTGGGGACGCCGAATACCCTCAGCCGGCAAACCGTGACGGGGACGACGCAGAATACAGCGCAGGCGCTGAATTTTACCGGGACCGTCCGGGTCTATTCCTGGGTGTCGGCGTCCTACACGCCTGTCCTCGACGGGAATGGGTCTCTGGCGCTGCGGGGTGATCTCTCGGCGCAGAACGGAACACTGAAAACGCTGACGGTGACAGCCACCTGCACCGTGCCGGGTGTCACCGACTGGGGGTCGCATCAGGCCGCGTCGGCTCTCGACGTTCAGAACCGCTTCATCAATCGGGACGTGGGCGGCGGAAACCTGCCGGTCCTGAATATTCAGCTGGTCAATGCGCCTACGGCAGACAATTCCCTGGCGTATTTCCAGTTTCTGACGAGCTGGGGGGCACTCGCGGTCCCCACAAATGGGAACGTCTCCTATCAGATCCGCAGCTATGCGCAGCCTATTGGGGACTATGCGACCAATGGCAGCCTCAACACGGCCGTTGGCAATCTGAACGCCTCAATTGCCACGAAACAACCCGTCGGCACCTACGTCACGACGCAGACGGCAACCTCCGGATCCAGCGGGGATCTGAAGATCGAAGCTGCCAATTTCAGCAACAGTGTCAATGCGCCGTATCTGAGTGGCTACAAACCTGACGGATCTCTCACGGCGTATATCCTGGCGCAGCTGGGCGATCTGCCACTTGATCGAACGAAGAAGATCCATGTTTTTCAGGTCACGGCCCGCGATAAAGACCGGGTCACATTCCCCACGGCGTTTGGGGGGAACCCTGACGGGATCGCGTTAACGGGAATGGTGAACAAAATTTACCATTATAATTCGTATGATAGCGGCGGATTTTCCATGGGCGTGTCGGACTCTGGCGACCCCCAGAGCGTTACAGTCATCGCAATAGGACCGAAATAAATGACGACAGCACTCGATGCGATCAAGGCCGCTTACCCGGATCGTTATTATGCGACGACGGACGGAACAGTGGTTACGGGCGTTCTGGACGTCTGGGCTGGTACGACGAATAACGCTCAGGAACAGATCAATGTTCTGGCGTTACCTGCTGTCTCGGATCTGATTGTCCTGACGTCCGATCAGTTTGCTGAGTCCGTCAACGCCACGAATATTCCGGTCGCTGACGGTGCCCTGGTCTATTCCAGGCGCTACGCAGCGGAATTCGATCACACGGCTGCGCAACCGACAGGCGTGTTGAGCTGGTTCGATCTCTGGGCACTCGGATCTCACAAAAATCTCCCGGATCAGGCTGATCTCCTGCTGCTGACGGCTGCTGACTGGCAGGCTCTGGGCGGCGATTATGCCTACAAGGGTGGGAAAGGCGTTCAGGACGGGAAGCTGGTGGATTACACCCCGCCGCCTGTCCCCGTGCCGCTGTCTGACCAGGCAAAATCCGAACAGGCCTGGATCCAGTACCAGGTCAATCTGGCCGCGGCGATGGGCGAAGCCTTCACGGATCCGATGAAGGCCTATGTGAAGGCGATCGCGGCCATTGCGGATGGCACGGACACGACCAGCACGGCTTTGCCGGCGCGGCCTGACCCGATCATGGCCTGATCTCCGGTCTTTCTTTTCTGACGTTCTCTGACAGCTGCCTGAGGGTGGCTTTTTTTATGGAAAAATCATGCCTGATACACAGACCTCCGCTCCGACCTTCTCTGCACCTACAGGCAAGGATGAGGTGATCCGGGTTCTGGAAGACCGGGTGCTCAAGCTAGAAACTCTTGTCTCGGCGCTCGGCGACAATCAGTCTGATCTACGGGCAGAGATGCGCTCTGAGATTGCGTCCCTGCGCACCCAGATCAGCGATCTGAAGGAAGACTTGGAAGACGGCATCAAAGCGCTCGGATCCAAGGTTGATCGCGTCATGGGTGGCAAGGCCGTAGTCACGGCGCTTGTCACCCTGGCGACGTCAATTCTTGGGTCGGGAGTTGTTCATTTGGTAGTGTCTATTGGGAAGTAACTCAGTAGTCAGGCTGAATATATTCACGACGGAATTCCATTTTTTGAAGCTCCCTGAGAACTTCATCATTATCTTTTTTAAGTTCTTCGATCCTTTCCAAAGAAACCTTCGGTATAAATCCACCAAATCTTTCTCTGATATTAAGTATCATTTCAGACGCGAAAATTCCGGATTTGGCTATAATCCAGAGATTTTTCTTAATTGCTTTTTTGTCATCTAAATCAAAAAAAGGAGTATAAATAAAATCATTTGATAATTGCAGCGTATTATCACTGTTTAATATATTTGAATGAGCATGGTTTTCATTTATTTCATCCTTAAGATCTTTTATGAATTTAGAATATTCTGGATATTCTGATTCTATCCATCTATAGCATTTTATAGATGACTTTTTTGAATCTACTACCTTTCTTTTTTCGAAGTCAAAATAATTATCATAATCATTACTAGATAAAATATACAGAGAATTTGAAAGAGATTCTAAAAAATAACGTAAATTCTGCATGGATTGGACACTATGTAGTCTAACCGCCGAAAACATAGCTAGAGAATGATATTTCTTAAGCTGAGAATAAAAAGTAAAAAATAAATGTAATGATTTTGTTGGTACATAGACAAGATCAGACAGTGCTATTGTAGAATTATAGCAGTTTATAAATGAATTTCCGTAATCCTCTTCTGCAGAAAGAATTTTTTCATGCTCCATCTCTGAATAGCGAAACAAATCCAGATATTTAGAGGAGGTCATACTGTTTCTTTCTAGATATTTTTTTGAATACCTACTTGGACTGTAATGGAAAAATCCCATGAATGAAACTGCCGTCGTGCAGGCCACGACGCTTTTGAAAAGACCCGGTTTCGAAGGATTCCGGTCGAAGCCCTATATCTGCCCTGCTGGATACTGGACGATCGGTTACGGCAGCCGCTGGCTAAAGGACGGCAAGCCCGTCACGGCCAAAACGCCGCCTATCAGCGAGGCGGATGCTGCCAGCCTGCTGCTGCAATCTGTCATGGCTCTGGACATTGCTCTGTCCCGCCTGGTCAAGGTTGCGCTTTCTGATGTCCAGCGGGCCGCTCTTCTGTCCTGGCAGTACAATGTCGGCACACCGGCCGTGGAAAGCTCCACACTGCTGCGCAAGCTCAATGCCGGCTGTTACGTCGGTGCGGCCAATGAGCTGACACGCTGGAACAAGGCGACCGTGAAAGGCCACTTGGTCGAACTGACTGGCCTGACCAATCGCCGCGCCTATGAACGGGACGTGTTCCTGGGCAAGCGGACAGTCATGGGAGCGAGCCATGCAGTGGTCTGATCTTCTTGGCTTGCTCCCGCCTCAAGTCCTGCTCTGGGGCGGCATCTTTCTTGTTCTGACGTCGATGCTGCTGAATGTCTGCGGCTTTCTGCGGTCCAGGATTGCGCCGCCGGATCCCGGATCGATCTGGGTCAGGCCTTATCAGCTTCTGAGCTTTCTGGCTTTCGAGCAGAAATATGCCGCCGCCATGTACAAGATCGGGCTAACGGCCGTCATGACAACGCGTGCTGAAGCGCCGCTTTTGAAGAAGGCCGGTGCAGACAGCGGCGTGCCGATCCTGGACAGCAAGGGCAAACCCAAAGCCCCCACCTGACTGAACCCGTCCGTCGGACCAGGTTCGATCATCCTCATTCCTCAGATCTCCGAAGGAGGCAGCAATCCTGCTGTCAGACCGTCGGATGCAACGCCGCCCATCGAGGTGGCTTTTTTTATGGAAGAAACAGTTATGGCTTTCAATTCTATCACGGCTCTTCAGGGTCTCGTAAACCAGTCTCTCGGCAAGGCAGACACGCCTACGGTGCAGCAGGGCATCAGTGTCGGTGGCCTCGTGCTTCAGGGCGTTCTGGCCGCCTCAATGTCCAAGCTGGCCGAGCATGTCGATATAACGGCGTTCGATGCTGCTCTGACAAAGACGCTGGAAGGTGCCACGGATCTGGAGCGCGTCATCGCTGCTGGTCCCGTCACTCAGACGCCAGCTCAGTGAATACTGCCAATCTGGCGATTGTCGGCGTCATGGCCCTTGTGGCTGTGGCGTCGGCCTTCGGGCTCTATCGAGCCGGGGGCAAATCGCAGAAAGCCGCTACGGCTGACCAGGACGTGAAAGACGCGCAGGATTCTCTCAATCGAGCCTCCGCTATGGCTCAGGCTGAAACGGATAAGCCAGCAACTGAGAGCGATGTCTTAGCGAGATTAAACAGAGGTGATGCATGAAGTGGGTTGTTCTCGGACTTACCCTGACAAGTTGCACCTCTGTCCGCTATGCGCCCTGTCCTACCCTCGTTTCTTACTCAGGTGCTGACCAAAAAGAATTAGCGAGCGAGATCCGAAACGACCCACACCCACAGGTGGTACGCTGGATAGGAGATTACATCGGACTTCGTGACCAGGTCCGCGCATGTTCTGGTCGGTAAAAGGGAATGGCGAACTGTTTTTGTAGATTTCCAGAGTATCCGGAAAGAAAGTGGAAATATTTTTATTTATAAGTATAATACTAAAGGAGAAAAATCTAACGGCGTATTTAAGGTTAAGAACAATGTCATTTTTGGACGATCTATACGAGAAAGAGATCAGGAGGGCCTTTGAGCGCCATATGCATCGCGAATTGGATGAATGGATAGAAACTCATGTTAAAGAAGGTAAGCAATCGAAGTCAGAGGCTAGAAAGAATGCCTTGCGCCTCGCGAAAAATTTTGAACGACGCGACACGAACGAAGAAATAAAAAGATTAGAAGAGCTTGCAGCTAAATATAAAAAAATCGTTGACTCCCAACATTATAAGAAATGATAGCCTATACGAAATTATACCTGCTGTTCTCATACAATAAATAACACAACCGAACGTTACCTGAGAGAGACCACCATTTATCTGATCCTGAATTACCAAGCGGAAGGTAAGATCAAAAGATCATTTTTTCATAAATTTTATTTCTCCGCTTTTTACATCTTTTATAATAGCTTTTACGAATTTATCAGCCTCTATTTTTATAGGATCCATTTTTGTCACTTTCACAGAATAGTCGCATGTCATTGCCATAATACCGATACTCTCGGTCGCAGTCTTCAAAGTGTGGTTTGGGAAATCAAACCTATGACTTGCAAACTCGATGGCTTTACCATTATGCGGTAATTTTCCACGAAGAGTCTCAAGTGTTTCAATAGGGTTGTTTTGAGGATCAAAAATCAGGGGGTCGTGTGTTCCAATCATGAGAGCAATTTTTTGGGATTGTTGATACCGGTTTTGTGGTGAGTCTGATAGATCCAGACGGAAGTCCAAAATGTTCGGTTCAACAATATTGATCTGACAATTTATTTCCCGTATGCGTCCTTTCCAGTCTGCAGCTTCAGATTCCTGCCTGATCTCTTTCAGATTTATACCGTAATGACTTGCATATCTTTGGGCACCCGATTGATAACCCAATTTTGTTGCAAAAATTCCCTGTAAATTAGGAATATCAATAAGAACGCCATAAAAATCTCTGATACGACCTATTGAAACCCTTGAATCGTAACTTTTACACTCAATCGCTACTTTGTGGGTACAGCCAGCTATTTTAAACTCCCAAAACACATCGATTTGGTGTTCGCAGCCAGATTTTCCTATAAGCTTGATATTATGGTTTACGACCGCATTGTCGATACCATCAGCGGCGAGTAATGCCTCATAGACCGCTTTGACGAAGAGTTCATAATCTGTGCCTTTGGCTACTGAGCTCTGTTCTATTTCGGTGCTTCCGTCTGGCAGTCTGTTTTCAGGCATATCGATCCCGCTTAAAATGGTGTTTTATAAATGTAGATCGCATCCATTTTCCATAATTAAAAGGTGGATAATGTGTTTTTATTTCATATGATATGCATTGAATATTATGACTGGCCGCTTTGTAGGCGTGAGCAGACATTACTTATTCACCAACTACGCGCCCTTGCAATTTCAGCGAGACGGGTTGTGTAGCGAGCAGACAGCAATGACGCCCTGGGACGCCAGGTCCGACTCAGTCCCGTGGAACACGGGCGAATGATGCCATATCCAAACCGCGCATTGATCGCGTCCATGGCAGCCATGGCGGCGGCTGAGACCTTTGGCTCTCGCATTGAAAAAAGCTGAGACTGCTGACCGGCCGGTCGAAGGTCTGTCAGGATCACTCCTGCTTTGAAATAGCGATATGATGGAAGCCAGATAGCTTCTGCAAGCTGCGTAGCGTGCTCGATCAAATCGCGTGTGTCAGACGTGGGCTCGATTCCTGCACCAACATATTTGGCGTACCAAGGATCTCCATTGTGAGGATTGGTCTGGATAAGAACGGACAGATGTGCTGCTTCCAAATGCTCCGCACGCAGCTTTTCTGCTGCTCTGGCAGCATAATGAGCAACAGCTTCACGGATCTCGGACCAGTCCGTCAGAAGACGTCCAAAGGTTCGTGTCGAGGCAATGCTCTTGCGGGTAGGCGAAACGTCTGTCAGTGCAAGACAGGATTGGCCTCGCAGTTCAGCTTGGACACGAGCCCCTACGACGGTCAGTGCGCTGCGAATGGTTTTCGGATCCAGTGACACAAAGTCTGCCACCGTCTCAACATCCATGGCCTGCAATTTCTTCACAGTTTGCCGTCCGATTCCCCAGACTTCCTCAATGCTCGTGACAGCGTACCATTCGGCCCGGACAAGCGGGTCTGTTAGATCGCACAATCCGTCGAGACGGGCATGATCCTTGGCCAAACCATTTGCCAGCTTGGCAATTGTTTTTGTTGGTCCCCAGCCGATGCAGGCCGGAATCTTCGCCTCTTGCCAGACAGCCGCCCGGAGATCCTTGCAGCGTTGATAAAGATTGCCTGGTAGGCTTGTCAGATCGAGAAACATTTCATCGATCGAATAGGGTTCGACTGCAGGAACGCGTACCTGAAGAACCTCATACATCCGGCGGGACATATCGGCATACAGGGCATAATTGGACGAGTACCAGACAACCGGCCGAGCTTCAGGGCGTTTGCGGGCAAAGTGCCATGGATCGCCCATCTTGATGCCGAGTGCCTTTGCCTCCCGCGTGCGGGCAATCGCACATCCGTCATTGTTCGAGAGAACCACGACCGGCTTACGCTTCAGGCGCGGCTCAAAAGCACGCTGGCATGAACAATAGAACGAATTGCCGTCAATAAGGCCGAAGACAGGCATCAGACGTCTGTCCGGACTAGGCCAGTTGCCACACCCCAGATTGAGACGTCAGTGTCATCGTCGACCTGGACGGGTTTAGTGGATCCTGATGGGCGAAGCCACCAGCCATCGGGACGCTGTGTCAGTTCGCAGACGCGCAACTCATCTCCGACGCTGGCTATCACGACGACACCTGCCCGTGGGGCTAAAGCAGAATCGACCACCAGAATGTCGCCATGCTTGATTCCTCGTCCGACCAAGGCGTCCCCTTCGACGCGGACGGGATAGCGGCTTGGCTGACGCAGATCCAGAACAGCCGTCATCAGATCGATGGTGCCCTCGATATTGTCAGCCGCTGGTGATGCGAAACCCGTCGTGCGGTCGCCTTGATACGCCATGTTCTCCTCCTGCTATGCGAGAACAGAAAGAGAACAAAATAGGCCGCGTCAAATGAAATTTGAAACGTTTTTATCTAAGGTAAAGATTTCAGATGCTTAGAAACTCGTCGTGCTAAAGCGGGAATAGCTTTCTGTGCCAGTGGCACAGGAAACTATCATCATGCATCGACCAAACCGGGATTTTTGGGCGCTACCCCCATCAGAAAATGGCTGTTTTTCCTATGGAACACATTTTTGGTAAGGGAGAGGTCGCGAGTTCAATCCTCGCCAGCAGCACCATTTTTCCTTGTTTTTCAGAGACTTAAGATTTTGAAGAGTCTCACTTCCCACTAGCTTAGTGCTAGCATAGGGGCAGAAAACAAGGCTTTTGCGCGTGGATAAGCATAGTTCTAGCGTAGTTTCCGCACCATATAATGTGTTCAAACAGACCGGCTCTGCTAACTGGTCAGTTCGTTTTTCGATTCCCGGACAGGGACAAATCCGAAAATCTTTAGGAACAAGAGACCGTCAGGAAGCGGAAAAGCTTGCTCAGAGATTCTATTACGAATCCCTCCTGAAAGCTGAGAGCGGTCTGAACGTGGAGGGTTCGAAAAACCTTCTGGATTTGAGGGTTCCTCTGTGATTCCATCTCTCCTGCGTTGATTGGGGATGATGGCAGATGAAGCAGCCTGGTTTCTTTGATGTTGAAGAGCGGCTGGCCCGGT
>NZ_JAGEKJ010000028.1:0-15699 GCF_049887835.1 Gluconobacter sp. NFX36
GATTATGTTCGGGAGGCTCAAAGACTGGCGGCGGGTCGCAACACGCTATGACAGATGCCCAAATGTCTTCTTCTCAGCCATCTGCCTCGCTGCAACCGTCATCTTCTGGCTATGAGTCCTGAGCCTAGGTCGAAAATCGCTGCCCGACACCGAGCCAGAAACACCACGCCTTCAGTGGTCAGATGTACAGAGCGGGTTGTACGGTTGAATAAGGAGATTCCGAGAGCTGTCTCGAGGCTTCTCACCGTCCGTGTTACCGTTGTTGCGGAAAGACCCAGCTTTCGGGATGCTCCGACAAAACTGGCGTGATCGGCCACGGCCATAAAGATCCGCAATGCCGGAAGGTCGATCAGATCTCTCTCCTGTAATCAACAAATTATAGCCACAAAACGTAATAATGAAGTGCGCTTTTGGTAGATTATCGCACGCTTTGTTGCGTGAGAAGACAACGTATCTGTTCAACCGTTTTTTTCGGGAGTTCCCCATGAAGCTCTATTATCATCCCCTTTCGGGGCATGCGCATCGGGCGCACCTCTTTCTCTCTCTTGTCGGCTTGCCTCACGAATTGACGCTTGTCGACCTTGCCGCGGGTGAGCAGAGAACTCCGGAATTTTTAAGGCTGAACGCCTTTGGAGAAATTCCCGTTCTAGATGATGACGGGACTATCATTGCGGATTCCAATGCCATCCTTGTTTATGTCGCGCGAAAAATGGGGCCATCTCATTGGCTGCCAGAGGACCTAGTAACAGAGGCGGAAATTCAACGCTGGCTGTCTGTTGCGGCAGGAAAAATCACATATGGATGCTGTGCTGCGCGTCTTGTGACAGTCTTTGGAGCCCCCTTCAATCCGGAAGAGGTCATCCAGCGTGCTCATGACACACTCAAAGTGATCGAGCAAACCTTGCTGGCCGGACCTGGATCGCAGGAACCCAAGAACCGACAATCGCGGATGTCGCGCTTTACAGTTATGTCGCGAGAGCTCCGGAAGGAAATGTTGATCTATCAGAATACAAGGCCATTGGTAGATGGTTGCAGCGCACGGAACGCCTGGAGGGATTTGTTCCATTCGCGAATATTGTAGCGGATTTAAAAACAGGAGAGGCGCAATGAACTTCTCTCATCTGAGTCTAGATCATGTAGGCATTCGTGTGACGGATCTCGCCGTTTCCGAACGGTTTTATGCCAAATTTGGCTTCATCCGTGATCCAGAAGAATACGCTCCAGCGGTGAAAGCCTGTGGTCTACATCACCCATCCGGGCTTCGTATTCATCTTATTTTTAATGGTGTGTCAGACCCGGCTGGTAATATTCTGATGGATGTTCCTGTCAAATATCCAGGATACACACATGCGGCATTTAGTATCGAAAGTATGGTGGGTCTTGTGGCCTGGCTGAAACAGGAACGGATTACGATCACAGAAGGCCCAGTGCATATGGGGCATGACAGACGCGTCGTCTGTTTTATTCGTGATCCAGACGGGAACGTTTTGGAATTTAACGAAATTCTCCAGTAATTTGTCTTTCTGGAACTCTGAATTTGATAGCCGAATGAGGACACCGATAATAAAATTCAGCCGATATCACTTAGATCGAGTACTACCAAGGTAGATTGTTCGACGCATACGCTGAACGAATGAATCAAGAAGGTCGACGCCGGTAAGCAGACTAGTCTTGAATTTCTATCTGTTCGTGCATTTTAAACCAGATCAGGGACGGAGAGAATGGAGCAGGGTTCATGAGGCGGCATGCCTACCATTCGTGGCGGCAAAGAGCGCGAGGGAGGCGAGGCACATGAGCGTTCCTGCGATCGCAAAGCCCCACCAACCTGCAATGCTGTAGAGTGCGGCCCCGCAAGACGATCCGAGCGCACCGCAGACGAACACACCGCCCATATAAGCAGCATTCAGGCGTCCGCGCGCAGTGTCGTTGAGACTGTAAACCACGCGCTGGCTGATGACCTGATTGGTTTGCACCCCACCATCCAGCAGCAGCGCAAGTACCGCGAGGACGATAATCCAACCTGCAGCGACGGCCCAGCCCGAGGTGAGAGACGTTGCGCCTACGAGTGCGATTGCGCTCAGTGTCGCCGGACGGGTCAGTCCGGCGTCAGCCAAGCGTCCTGCGAGAGGAGCGGCCAGTGCGCCGCCTGCTCCCGCGAGTGCGAAGAGGGCAATCTTGCTCTGGCTAAAGCCGAACTGGGCATGAAGCAAAAGCGGAATGGCGGTCCAGAACATGTTGAAGACAGCGAAGACGAGACCATGACAGGCGATGCGAACCCTTAACGTCCTGTATTGGACCAGAAGATGCATGATCGACCGCAAGAGGCTTCCGTAAGACATGCGACGGGTTGGGGCCTGAACGGGCAGAACGCGCGCCAGCCCAAGACCCGCGAGCATCATGACGACAGCAGAGACCCAGAACACGGCTCGCCAGCCGAACGCGGCCGCCATAGCGTTTGCGACGGGCCGCGAGAGCATGATCCCCGACAGCAGACCGCCCATGATATTGCCGATCGTTCTGCCACGTTGACCGGGTTCCACGAAATGCGTGGCGAGCGGCAGCAGAATCTGCGATCCCACGGAACACAGACCGATGGTGACGGAAAACAGCATGAATGTCGCGACTGAGGTGCTGAGCGCCGCTCCGATCAGACTGACGACAAGCCCGGCAATCGTTAGGAGGATCAGACGACGGTTTTCGGACTGGTCGCAGAGCGGCACGATCAGGACCAACCCAGCCCCGTAGCCGAGTTGGGTCAGCGTGACGATACTTCCCGCCCATGTGGAGGAAATGGCCAGTGCACCCGTGATGGGGCCGATCAGAGCCTGCGCGTAGTAGATGTTCGCGACCGTCAGGCCGCACACCCCGGCGAACAGTCCGGTTATCGCCGGTGTCAGACGGAATGTCGTGTGAGCGGTAGCGTTTGTCACGGGCAGCTTTCTGGTAACATTAGACCGGGGTAATGGCTCAGAACGTATTTCTGAAAATAATCTCGTTCGTCGGAAGGATGCCGCCCGTCGGGTGAGGAGCCTTGGCGCATTTGCCGACCGCGACGAACATGACGATTTCATAGTCCGTGGGAAGATTGATGAGCTTGCCCACTGCGTCGAAGTCAAACCCGTCCATCGGGCATGTGCCGTAGCCCATGCTTTCGGCCTGTAGCATGATGGCTGCCGCTGCCATACCGCACGAGCGCATGCCTTCGTCGCGCTGGACCTGTTCGCGTCCACGATAATACTGATCGATCGCGCCGGTCATGAATTGCTGCACTTCGGTGGAGGCGTTTTCCCAGTAGCGCGTGGTGGATTTTTCCCACGCCTTGATGTCAGCGCAGAGAACCAGAAGCACGGAAGAGTCGGTAACCTGAGCCTGATCCCATGAGACGGCGCGGATCTTGGCGCGCAATTCTGGATCGGTCACGGCGACGAAGCGCCAGTTCTGGATGTTGAACGCCGTTGGCATACGACGGGCGAGACCGAGCAGTGTGTCGAGTTCAGCGTCCGTCATGCGGTGGTCGGGATCGAAGACTTTGGTAGCGCGGCGTTGCAGAATGGCACTGGCGACGTCGAGGGACATGAAATTTCTCCTGTTGTGTGGCTCTGTTGTACAATTTACCCTGTCAACGCGGAGAGGGCATTAAGGGTGCTTAGGCCTATGAGACGGCCTGTCTGATGGGTGTTCCATCGTTCCCCTTGGCCCGTCCGGGATAGCCGTAGGCCTACAGAGTTTCATTTCGGGTGATGGCATCTTTGCTGATGCGAGGCGCCATAACACTACATTCTTTTTGGGAGGTATGATCAACCATGTATCAGGGCTGGTAATGGTTTCATAAGATCGCCTTGTGTCATACACACTATCAGCCGTGACGCTGACTGGCGATCTCTTCATCGTCGGGGATCTGTTCCCGAGACTTGGGCCGGAGCAGAGCATCACTGACATCGCTTCCTATCATGTCTATGCTCCTGATTTATATGGCTATTCATGGAATTTTTCAAATGTACGGAAAGAAAAAGAAAGGCATGTTTAAGACATTACTATTTCCTAACATGCCCTTCAGGAAGAATACTAGCGCGTCATAGATTTAAACAATTGTGTCTGTTCGACCAGCGCGCGTTCGGTTGGCAACCGTTCCATACTCGATGCACCATAAAATCCATGGCAATCAGGGCAAGCCTTGAGGACTTTTTGGGCATCTTCAGGCATTGCAATCGGTCCGCCATGGCAAAGAACGATGACGTCGTCTCTCACACTTTTGGCAGCATCCGTCATCTGGTTGATCAGCGTTATACAGTCGTCCAGTGTGAATGCTGTTTCTGCACCAATATTGCCACCAGTTGTCAGGCCCATGTGGGCAACCAGAACATCCGCGCCCGCTTTTGTCATGCTGATAGCTTGCTCTGGGTCGAAGATATAAGGGGTCGTGAGCAAATCTTTCTTGCGGGCCCGAGCGACGACATCCACTTCCATAGCATAGCTCATGCCGGTTTCTTCAAGGTTTTTCCGGAATGTACCGTCAATCAGCCCGACTGTCGGGAAGTTTTGTATACCAGAAAAACCCACTCTGCGTATTTCGTCGAGGAATACATCAAAGTCCACAAATGGATCAGTCCCATTCACGCCGGCAAGTACTGGTGTGTTTGGGACAATTGGCAGCACCTCACGTGCCATATCCATAACGATCTGATTAGCATTGCCATAGGCAAGCAACCCCGCAAGTGAACCGCGTCCAGCCATGCGGTAACGACCGGAGTTGTAAATGACGATCAGATCGATGCCACCCTCCGCCTCACATTTGGCGGAAAGACCTGTTCCTGCTCCGCCTCCAACGATAGGGCGCCCTTCTGCGATGAGGCCGCGCAAACGACCAAGAATAGTTTCGCGTGCAATGCTAGGCATTGAATTCTGTCTCCTTGAACATTGTCTGAAATTCGTCCGCCATTGCCTGAGCAAAAGCAGAATCATTGAGCGCATATGGCAGGCGTATCAGCCTTCGCCTTGCGCTTTCGCGCAGCATCCCTGATAACGCCGCGACGAATGCTTCATCGGCTTCGGGATCGAAAAAGACCTCTCCAGCCGCATCAAGTAAAGAAAAGCCGCCTTCCGGTATAAAGAATGCGACGGGGCCTTCGCAGTGATTCAGGCGTTCGGCAATCATTTTCCCAATCTGACGACATTCTTCGGCTGATGTACGCATCAGTGTGATGTGTGGGTTATGCTCTACCAGAACACGATTTCTATAATTTTGTGGAACCGTATCTCGGGCAGCGAAATTGACCATGTCGAGACCACCGCAACTGCCGATATAAGGCACTTTAGTGCGTGCAACTGCGCCGAGCCGGTCTTCTCCACAAGGAAAAATACCATTCGCAATGAGGTCGCAGAATTCCGTTGTCGTAACGTCAATTACACCGCGTATGACTCCACGATCAATAAGCTGTTCCATCGAACGACCACCCGTGCCGGTGGCGTGAAACACCAAACAATCAAACTGATGATGCAAGGTATCAGTCAGGTGTGTGACGCAGGGTGTCGTGACACCAAACATCGTCAAGCCAATCGCAGGGCGTTGGTCTTCGGGTTCATGCGTCGCAGAACGCACCATACCGGCCATGGCATTCGCTGCGTTTTCGAGCACCCGCCGCGACACACGGTTCAGCCCTTGCATATCGACCACGGAATATAGCATTGCTATATCGGATCCACCAACATAAGGCGCAACGTTTCCAGATGCCACGGTGGACACAAGAATTTTTGGAACACCGATGGGCAGTGCCTGCAAAGCAGGTGCTACCAGTGCGGTGCCTCCAGACCCCCCGAGTGCCAGTACTCCTGCCACATCAGGGCGCGAGGAGAGATAGTGCAACAACGCATCAGACATTCCTGCAATTGCTGGACCTCTGACATTCCCGAATACGGCATCGGGCCCACGCGGGTGGCATGACGCGACGTCCCATGCCACGACATCGGTGGCTTGAATGGCACCGGTGCAATTGCGTCCTGTGGAGACATCGACAACTCTGGAGAGCACACCACGTTCCGACAATTTGGTTTGCAAATAACAGAGTTCTGCGTCCTTGGTGTCTCGCGTTCCGATGATATAGACGTATTTTGCCATCGTCAGGCCATCCGGGGACACGGCTCAAGCAATGTGACCGTCAATGGTCTTTCCAGTCCTGCCGTAAACGTCTCTTTCATGGCCAGGAAATGTGCCGTCTTCTCATGAATTAGAAGCGCGTCGAGGCTCTCCCACTGTTCGATAAACACGAGATGCTGCGGGTCGTTTTGGTCACGCTTGCAGTCATAGGAGATATTGGACGGCTCTAAACGCGACGCGATAACGCATGCCGCAACCGCGCCGAGGACGGCATCTTGGTGTTCAGGTTGGATGTAAATTTCGGCAATGATAGTAAGGACATTTGTTGATAGGTCTGACATGCTTTCTCTCCGCCGCCTGACTGTTCTTGTCAGACTAACGTGGAGTGACACTTTCAGCCTACGACTATAGTGTCGCGTGACACTTTTCTTTCTACTAGTTCGCATGCCTGACGTATGCGCGTCAGCGCTACGGTCAGATTTTTGAAGGATACGGCACCCAGAGCGAGCCTCACGCCTGTTGTTTGCAGGGTGTCGCAACTGGCAAAAGCGCTTGGCGGTGCGATTGACACACCGAGTGCCCTTGCGTTTGCAGCGACGTTTTCTGCTGTGGATACATCCATGGGCAGCCACAGGTGAAAGCCGTCTCCACCCGGTTCTGTCATGCGTTTACCCAATATATTACGCGCAAGATTCCGTCGTCTTACGGCTTCGGCACGTAATGATTGACGGATGCTGCTAGCCGTCCCATCGCTTAACCACTGAGCCATCATCGCATAGGACAGGGGAGCGATCATCAGGGATGATGCAAGCAGTACTGGAAGTGTCTGCGCTGCGAATGCAGCTGGGGGAGCCAGCGCGCCTATGCGCAAACCTGGACTGATGATTTTTGACAGACTGGAAACATGAAAAGTCCGTTCCGGAATGAGCGCCGCGAGAGTGTGATTTAGCTTGCTCTGTCCAGCATAGACACCATCTTCGATGACCAGAGCATCGAACCGGCGGCATAACTGGGCAATGGCATGTACTCGATCGCTATCCATGCAAGCGGTGGTTGGATTATGCAGGGTGGGCGTTACATACACTAATGCCCGTCCAGTTTGGGGTGACGATAAGGCGGCTTCCAGCCCATCAGGCATCATCCCGCGCGCATCCATGGCAATACTTTGCAAGGTTTTTCCTTCGCGACGTACTGTGTCCAGCATGCCGGGGTAGGTCACCTCTTCGGTTATAACGCTGCGCACATGTGGGCGCGCGACGGTGAACGCCACGCTGAGTGCCTGTTGCGCTCCACCAGTCAGTAACAGATTTTCCGGATCGATTTCGATACCGCAACCTGTCAGCCAGTGCGCCATAATTCGACGGTGTTCGATATGTCCAGCAACAGGTGGATAAACGTTAAAAAGGGCGGCGTCGACGGTACGGGCCAGACGTGACAGGGTGCGAGCGAGTGCTCGGTCACTAAACATGGGCGGGGGCATATTGGTGGACATATCCAGCAAAATCGACCGATCATCCGCCCGTGCTGCAACGAAAGATCCACGCCCATGCTCGGCCCGCACTAATCCGCGTCTTTCAAGAATGGCATAAGCGCGCGTAACGGATCCAATGCCGATGCCCAGACGCCACGCGAGGTCACGGTGTGCTGGCAGTCGATCGCCAACAGACAAAATACCATGGAGTATGTCTGATCCCAGCACGTCGGCTAGACGCTCTGCTGACGATCCGGTTCCGTCTGGGAGACGTGCATTCCAAGGTGACTGGCTTCGCATTGTTTTGCCTAATTAATTTTAGAAAGCTCAATAGTGGGGGAATACCCCGCTCTGGATGGCAGATGGAGGGTGGTTAGGACTATTCTATCGTATCGTCCCGCCCCCGCGAAGCCAGAAGCCAATCGTCAGGGCTACCTGGAGGGTTCGAAAAACCCTCTGGTTTTGAGTCTGTCTCTGTGATTCCATTTCTCCTGCATTGATTGAGGGAGAAGATGAAGCAGGCTGGTTTCTTTGACGTTGAAGAGCGGCTTGCGCGATTGAGCGGGCTTGGTGATCAGCTTGAAGCGTTCTGCCCTGATCTGGAGAAGGCCCTGGCCTATTCAGATGGAAGCAAAGGCGGGCGACGGCCATTTGATCCGGTGCTGATGTTCAAGATCCTGGTGATCCAGACGCTGAACAATCTGTCTGATGAACGGACGGAATATCTCATCAACGACCGGCTGTCGTTCATGCGTTTCCTTGGTCTGGGGCTTTCAGATCGGGTGCCTGATGCCAAAACAATCTGGCTGTTCCGTGAACGCCTGACACAGGCGGGGGCCATTGAAAGACTGTTTGAGCGCTTTGATGCGACCCTGCGGAACGCAGGCTATCTGCCGATGTCGGGTCAGATCCTGGATGCAACGCTGGTGGCTGCTCCAAAGCAGCGCAATACTAATGCCGAGAAGGTAGATCTCCGGGCAGGACGTACCCCCGAAGACTGGCAGGACAAGCCGTCCAAGCTGTCGCACAAGGATCGCCATGCGCGCTGGACGCTGAAGTTCACGAAGGCGAAGCGGCAGGATGATGGAACCATGCCATCCAGCGATCTCGCCATCCCGTTCTTTGGCTACAAATCCCAGGTATCGATAGCGGGGCCGGGTTTGATGCCATGGAGAAAGTCGGAGAAGCGCAGGCTTCGGAGACGTGGTTGTGGATCAGACCCGGTTCCCAGCATGCCGGGAACCGGGTCTATACTCTCAGAGCGAACCAGGCCGGTTCGGGGCTGAAGTCCCTGAGAGATCCGCCGATCGTCTCGTCTTTTGTGAAGCATGAACCCGGTCCGGCCGCGCTGACGGGGCAAGAGTAACAAGATTGTGGCGTCTGCTTTGAGTGAAGTTGATCGGCCACGAATGACACACCTGACTGTGACCGTAGCGTTGGTTCCCTCACCAGAAAGGACCGACCATGACATTCCGTATCATTGGTATTGATCTGGCCATTCGCGGAGATCACCTCGCTCAGATCTATGACGATGGCCGCCCTAATGGCCGTGCAATTCGTTTCAGGCACGATCAGCCCTCACTCGCCGCTTTTGTTCAGACAGCCGTGATGGGGCTGAGAGCGGATGACCACATTCAGGCCATCATGGAGCCAACCGGCATGAGCTGGTTTCCTGTTGCCCACCATCTTGCAGATGCTGGCGTCACCGTGGCTCGTGTCAAGGGAAAACGGGTCAAGGCTCTACGCCGTTACCTTTCCGAACACGCCAAAACGGATATGGCTGATGCCCAGATCCTGGCGGCCATACCGTCATTTGGTGGACCACGTCTTGATCCAGTCCACATTCCGGATCCGCAAAGCCACGCTCTTCAACGTCTAATCAAACAGAGAAGCCGCTTTCAGAACGAGATCGCGGATGCCAGGCGGCGCCTGCTTGATCTCATTCGTTGGGCATCCCCCAGGCTTGAAGCAGTCTTGCCCGACTTAGGAACACGGCTCTCTTTGGCCCTGTTGCAGAAATGGTTTCACCCCTCGGATGTTTTGAAGGCGCGTCGTACGACATTCGCCAAATATGTTGGAGCTCATGCGGGAGGGAACCATCCGCGCAGTGGGCCCTTTGTGGAAACGCTGATCACAGGGTTACGTGAAGCGGCGCAATACGCTCAAGACCTTCATGGGACACACATTGATTTTTCGGAACTACAATTCCAAATCGCGACGGGAATTGAGAATGTTCTGAAGAAAATCCAACCAGTTGAAGATTTTGAGCAGCATATTGCAGATCTCTATAAACACCTCGACCCACAGGCTCTTCTGCTCAGTGTTCCGGGTGTCGGCCGTCATCTCGCGCCAACCCTGATCGGTATCTTGCAGAACATTGAGCGGTTTCATTCCGAAAAACATTTACGGTGGTTCTGTGGCCTGTTTCCCAGGAGGGCTGATAGTGGTGGTGTGGAGCGAGCGGGCCAGACCCTGATCCAGGGTGGCAATAACCGCATCAAACATGCACTTTATCTTGCTGCTGATACGGCACGAAAAACAGATCCTGAACTGGCAGAACTTTATTGGAGGCTGATGACGGCGAAAGGTCATCATCACAAACAGGCTTTATGTGCCGTTGCCAATCGTATTGTGAACCGGATCTTCAGCGTTCTCAAACGAGGAAAGCCTTATGAAGTGCGCGACAGGGAGGGAAACAGCATCACCCTCTGTGAAGCAAAAGCTATCACTCTGGAGCGCTATACTGTCGGAGAAAACAGTAGAGCAGGACGTCGTTCCAATCGGATCGAAAAGAACTCCTGAAACCGGAAAAATTGCTTGCGCTCTCGGTACAAGATCACGTCTCCATCGACCGGAAGTATCGGTTCATCCGGAAATGGAAGACGACGGATGCCGTTGCCAGCGATGGCGCGCGATTGAGAGAGGGGCTGCTGGATAAAACCAATACGGCCTCAAGCGTCTGGGCAGACACGGCGTATCGCTCCAAAGCCAACGAAGACTTCATGGAAAAGCAGGGCTTTGTCTCCAAGGTTCACAGGAAAAAGCCGCATCTCAAACCTATGCCCCGGCATATCCAGAAATCGAATGCCGGAAAGTCTGTGATCCGATCTCGTGTCGAGCATGTCTTTGCCGATCAGAAATCACAGACGGGACTGCTGATCCGAACTGTCGGTATCACCCGGGCCACCATGAGGATCGGGCTCGCCAATATCGTCTATAATATGCGCCGTCTTCTCTTCCTGGAGCGAATCAGCGCGAGCGCGTAGTCATCCAGCAGGGGACAGCCCCTAATCCGTTCAAAACACAAACAGAAAACGCCCCAAAGAACCGTCAATCAGATTGCCAAAACCCAGAAATCACGGGCCAAGCACATCAATCAACGGTTCTTCGATCCCTCCATCTGCATTTCGTGCCCTCTTGACGAGGCAAGCATCTCTTCCAATTTTTCTTTCGCTGGACGCCATCGGGTCCGGCATAGGCTCTGTGAGCCAGACAACTGAAGTCCATGTTGCTTTAATCGGAGGATGTGGATGTCGACACTGAAAGGACTTTATTCCCGCTATCGCCGCTCCTTGCGCACAGCCGCCCGGAGATGGCGCAACCGACTGGAGGGAGGCGTATCATGGTAACGCGCCCCCTTTTTGGAGACGATCCGCTAGCTCCGCGTGTCCTCTCCGTGCTCCGCCGCCTCGGTCATGACGGACGTGGCGTGATGCTGACGTCTCTGGTGGCCCATACCGGTATACCGGGGATCAGACTTCGCTCTACGCTGGAATGCCTGGTCCAGGCGGGCACGGTCACCCCTGCCGGGTGTGATCCTCTGGCTTCTGATCTCGCGTTCCGTGTCCCCATGCGGGCAAGAGCCGCACCGCCAGTTCCGATCGCGGCGTAAGGCACAACCGCGCCGGGTAGATCAGAAACGCCTTCTCCGAGCGGAAGCGCCATCTTTTCTGGAACGACCGCACGAATGAGAGGGTGGAGCGGGGCCTTCCATCGGAGGTCCCGCGTTTCTGCAGATGAAATCAAAAGCAGCGAGAACAGGGAGATGTCGAGTTTTATTCATTTTCTCAACCTGAAGGCGCTTCAGCACTATTGGAATAACCATCCCCCCGTGCCCCGTTCACGGGGGACAATGCGGCCAGTTTGGTCGCACTCCGCGGGAAAGACGGAGCGAGCGGAACAGACAGCCAAGCAACCTCGGCACCTTCGGCAGCGGGAGAGGCCACATGTCGCTGTCGGTCTCATCCTCATGCTGCTGGTCGGAATGGTCTCGCCGACATCAGCTCATGCACCGCAGGGTATGCTGTCGTGCGAGACAGAAAAGCAGCCGGTAAACATTCCATCCATGCCACTGGCCCGCGCCATAGAGATATTGAGCCGGCAGACCGGGTGCCCGGTCCTAATCGACCCGATCCTTATGGACGGCAGGACCTCGGCAGCCGTCAAGGGCGCCTATACGCCTCAGGCCGCCCTCCTGCATCTGTTCGGATCCGTGCATATCGACGTCACCGCCACTGTTTCTGGCTTGAGCGTCAGTCCTCTGGATGCGACGGCTCTGACATCGGGTGACACGCGGTCCGGCCTGAGGAGTGCACCATGACTCTTCATACGGACAGGCCGAACAAAATTATGTCGCTTCCGACCGTTCAGATCAGCACAGAACTGGCGGTCCTGCTTGCCCACTATCTCAGCTACGAGGAAAAAGACCGCGGATACGGCGGCCTCATGCATCGGGCGGCTGACCATCTGATTTACCACCTGGTATCTCGCTGGAGAACCGCGCCAGACCCGGAAGCGACGACCCGACCAACGCCGTGGTCCGAAAACTCCTGCCTGTCGCTGACCGCACGCACATGGCCAAGGCCTTGGGCTAGTCGTTGGGAGACCTCGAAAATCAACTGACATTGGCCTTGCCAAAGGCCGTGCGAGATCATGCCAGAATATTGTCCTGTTGTCTGCCATGCTGGCACCGGATGTAAGCCGGAAGGGCCATGAGCCCTTCCAGAGACTGATTCAGTCCGCAGGGGAGTTCGCATCCACATCCGAGGGATCAAGCGGTTCGACCAGTCCTTTTAACTCTGGATCAGTGGAACTGCTCTAAAAGAAAAACCAGACCCAGGGCGTGGGAACTATAACGCAATTCATAGATGGGAAAACGGCTATGGAAGACCTCTCCATGAAACGTTCCTGGCAGAGCAGGGACTGGTCCCACTTCATCAAGCTGTTCAGGGGCCTGACATTCTACGAGCGTTTTGAACAGGCGATCATTCTGACCCTGATTGCGCTCATCATGCTGGTCACCGCCATCGCGACGATTCATCTGATCGGCGCGGTATGGCATCTGGTCGTCGATGTCGGAATCGATCCGATCAACCAGACGATCTTCCAGGCGATTTTTGGCGCGATCTTTACTGTTATCATCGCCCTTGAATTCAAACACTCCCTGCTGGTCGTTCTTGCCCAGCATGAGAACGTCATCCGGGTACGGACCATCGTCCTGATCGCCCTCCTGGCGATTGCCCGCAAATTCATCCTGCTGGATCTGCATGATGTGACTGCCATGGAACTGTTCGCTCTCTCGGCGGCTGTTCTGGCGCTGGGTGCCGTCTACTGGCTGGTCCGCGAGCAGGATGCGCGTGTCGCGCGCGATGCCAGAGAACAGGCGCATCTTGAAGATAATCCTGCGGCCCGCTGTGAGCCTGAACGGTCTTCATCCTGAAGAATCGAAGTAAAGGCGGTCTATAACGCCGCCTTTACTCAATCCCCACTATGTCTCGTGCGATGAGGACGTCTTCTTCGCCGTCTCTGGCCCTGACGGTGCCAGATGATCTGTGTCGATGGGCCGGAACGGCGGAATGGGTTGTCCGGGAGAGTAGACCGGTCCCTTGTAGTTCTGATCCAACTGGCTTGCGTTCAAGCTGTCGACCAGCATATCATCTGTGCCGTCTTCGTAATGAGTGCGAGCCCCGGTTTCGGGGATTGTGGACGTTCCCTCAGTCGCCCTTGCATCGAACGATGTTGCAGTCGTCCGGACAACATCACCAGCATGTGCGCCCGACTGGCTCAGTAGAGACAAGCTCAGAGCAGCGCACGACAGAGATATTTTCATCCTCTTCATGCTCATGACCTTTCGAGATTCTCCCTCGGCCGGATGAATGGCCGGGGGAGAGTTTTCGTCACGCCATCAGGCTGCCTCTTTCCGCGCCTCAATCTGGGGCACGGCTTCCTCCGCACGTGCTGTAGAGGACGTAATCGCGATACGACGCGGCTTCATCGCTTCGGGTATCTCACGTTTCAGAGTAATGGACAGAAGTCCGTTCTCGAAGTGCGCATCGGTGACTTTCATATGCTCGGCCAGATCGAAGCGGCGTTCGAATTCTCTGCCCGCAATACCCCGATGGAGATATTCGGTGGCGCTTTGCGGCTCCGGCGCCTTTCGACCTGTCACGACAAGAGTATTGCGCTCCTGTGTGATCGTAAGGTCGGCCTCGGCAAGTCCGGCAACCGCCATGTCGATCCGGTAATCATCCTCACCGGTCTTGACGATATCGTAAGGCGGCCAGTTATCGACCGCCGGAATCCGGCTGGCGAGATCAAGGGCGTTGAGCATTCTGTCAAAACCCACGCTCGAACGGAACAGGGGAGCAAAATCAACGGTGGCTCTCATAGCCATATCCTCCTTTGAGCAACATGGACACAAGATCAAAACTGATAGTTCTGTCTGCCGACCCCTTCGGCGGCCGGCAGATTCAATCTGGGCACTCCGTGCATGGTGTCAAGAGGTATCAAAAATGCAGAAAGGCAGGTTTGGGCGTCCTCAATCGTTCGCGTGTTCAGAGTGGACCAGAACAATGCCTGATAGTATCGGATGGAAGTTGCTGGCCGTGGCATTCGCCGCGACCATGCTGATTGCCGCTCCGGCGGAGGCCTGGCCGTGGATTTATGCTGGACCACCCATTGTCGTTCCACCACCAGTCCTGGTCGCGCCGCTAGCTGTCAGTTGGGGTGGGCGGTCTCCTTCAGAAGGCTTATCAACCGCCGGTATGGCACATCAATGCCGCAAGGAGGCCTTCCACCCCATCTGACATGTCTTGTTCTATGATACGTTCTCAGAAGGGGCTGCTTTTATGCAGCCGAGCGGAGAATGCACTCGGGTGGGAGGAAACTCCATCAGCTCATGGTGATTGCGGACTGTCCGCTTAGGAGCTTGGCGAATGGGGGCTTGTATGTCCGGGATGAGGGCGACTACAGCCCGTCTGCTCTGTTGTTGATGAGCCGACAGGCTGTTTAGGGGGGGAAGCGGCAGGTCGGCTATGCACGCAGATATGACAAAAGCGGACACGAAACTTTGTGCTGCGATCTGGTTGCGCTTAATTTGTCTACATTAGAATAAATCTCCGTGCTATGAAGTGACTAGTTTAATGGTCAGGAGATTCGATGTGCAAACTGTGAATTTGGTGGACGCAAAAGCCCACCTCAGTCGTTTGGTCGATCAGGCCATGCAGGGCGAACCCGTTCGCATTATGCGTCGGGGGAAAATCGTCGCACAAATCGACAAAGTCACATGCAAGCGCAAGCCTGTTGATTTGAACGCTCTGCGCTCGCTTACAGCCAATATGACAGTCCAGGCTGTGTCCGCGCGAGAAATGGTACGGGATATGCGAGACGAGGCACGATATTGAGCGTTTATATCGATACGTCCGTTCTGGTTGCCGCGCTGACCAACGAGGCAGAGACAGACCGGATGCAATCATGGCTTTCCAGTCAGGATCCAGACGAATTATTTATAAGTGATTGGGTCGCGACTGAGTTTTCTTCCGCACTTTCAATCAAACTACGGAGCGGTCAGATCAACGTTGCTGACCGTGCAAATGCGTTAGCCCTCTTTACTCGTCTGTCCGCTGAAAGCTTTCAGATTTTGCCCATAACGACACAGCAGTTCAGGGCAGCGGCGCGTTTTTCTGATCAGTATGCGTTAGGGCTGCGTGCAGGTGATGCCTTACACCTGGAGGGATCGAAGAACTGTTTGTTGATGCGATTGTCTGATGATTTTAGTTTTTTGGCGCTTTGATTGAGGGTTTCGGGGGTGACTTTCGCTCTGCGTTTTGAGCAGATCGCGGTCCATCGCCAGTGG
>NZ_JAGEKJ010000029.1:0-12069 GCF_049887835.1 Gluconobacter sp. NFX36
TAACCGGGCCAGCCGCTCTTCAACATCAAAGAAACCAGGCTGCTTCATCTGCCATCATCCCCAATCAACGCAGGAGAGATGGAATCACAGAGGAACCCTCAAATCCAGAAGGTTTTTCGAACCCTCCCGCTGTGTCTCCACGACCTGCGTCAACATGCATTGATTGGATATGATCGGAATCCAGCTCACTCTCGAATGATAGAAATGATGGGAGTACCGCTTACCCGTGAAATGTTTGCATTCCGTTCGGATAGTGATCTTGCGCAGCTTGCAGCGTTACGTGCGGGGTTCGGTATTGGTGCAAGCCAATTGGGAATTGCTAGACAAGACAGAAATCTCGTTCCCGTTCTTCATACCGACCTGCTTTTCTCGATGGATGTTTGGGTTGCAATTCATCCCGACATGCGCAGAGACCGTCGAATTCGACTGACGTTTGATTATCTGGTGAGAGAGTTGACGCATTATGCAAAGACTAGTCGTCATGAAGCGTAATCGCATCTTAGGAATAGAGAATATCAAACTGCGCTACCCTTCTTCATGCACTCTTGCGGAAGAGGTATTTCCTGGAACGCAGGAGGATCTGCCATAGAACACGGCGCCCCCAGAGCGAAAAGCGGTTTGATGGGACAAACAACTGGGAACGCAGAGCGATGAATCTCTGATGCTTGCGGACAAATGGACGCATCCGGGCCTCGAACATTTGCAGCGCACCATCAACATCGTGCGGACAGGCCGCAAGAGCTTCACCGAGAACCTGTCCACCAAGCATACCGGCTGAAGCCCCCATGCCTGAATACAGGGTCAGACACCAAGCTGAATCCCCAAGAAGCAGAACGCGACTTTTCGACCAACGGGGCATTTTGACCATCTGAACGGAATCAAAAAGAAAGTCATCCGTTGTTGCCAGATCCTCAAGAGCTTTGGAAATAATCCCACCCACATCCAGGTCGGCAAATATCTGACGCAGCGTGGAAAGCGGGTCTTTTCTCGAGGCTCTTTCCGGATTTCTGGTTCGGTATGAGAAAAGTGCGGTTGAGGGACGTCCTTCCAGCGGAAACACAGTCAGAGTGCGCTTTACATCTGCGACCATAAGGCCATCACCAGCTTTGAAGCCCTCGACGGGCCGCGCCAGGGGAAAAGCACACAGCATCGTGCCAACTGAATGGAAGAATGCCTCATCTGGGCCGAAGACCAGTTTGCGAACGGTCGAGCGCACTCCGTCAGCACCAATCACAAGATCGTAGTCTTCCGTCGTTTCCTCACCGCCGTCTGTTCGGAGTGTGACCTGCGCTTGTGTATCGCCATTCACAATCGCCGAAGGTACGGTACTGAACCGGACGTCCACCTGCCCTTCAATTCCGTGCCAGAGAGCTTCTTCGATATCTCCTCGCAGTACGGCGATCGGCGCATTCGTCTCTTGCGTCAGATCAGCAATGCGTCTGCGCGTGCCATCCTTGCGCACATCCCAGAACCGGATGTTATCCGGGGTTCTTTTTTCCATGACATCCAGCACGCCTAAAGCCGAGGCGGCATTTTTGCCTTCATCGCGCAGACCGATGAAATAACCGCCTTTTCGCCGTTCCGGAGCACGTTCAATAATCACCGGTGTCCAGCCCTGACGCTTTAAGGCAATAGCAGCAGACATACCGCCAATACCGAGACCTACGATCAGTGCGCGCTGTGTCATATAATGCATTTCCAAGGAAGGTGGCATTGTCCATCTGAACATTGCATAGATTGGAGATGGCATCAATCTGAACAATGTTTATATGAATGATCAGGAGACGGTATGAGTGGGGCAGCCCGAGACAGCTATCATCATGGCGACCTGAAAACAGCGCTCATTGTAGCGTCGGAGGAAATCATTCGAACGGAAGGTGTCGAAGGGTTTACCTTAAGGAAGGCCGCCAAATTTTCTGGCGTCTCTCCTGGAGCTCCCTCACATCATTTTAACGGCACGAAAGGGCTTTTGACCGCTGTCGCCATCCGGACTTTCGAAAGGCTTGGAGCCGAACTGAATGCTCTCCCCTCATCTGGCAGACCGGCTCAGGATCTCCGCACACAGGCGCTAGGGTATGTGACGTTTGCGGCTCTTAACCCGGGGCTATTTCGCCTGATCTGCCGTGTTGACCTGATCGATTTCAAGGATCCTGCCTTCATGCAGGCCTCCTTTGAAGCACTCACCCGATATGGACACGCAGCAGCCGCATATTTTGGACAGGAACCACCAGATGTGAACAAGCGTGTCTTTCGCCCACACATGGCCAGCGCGATGGCGACCGCCCACGGGTTGGCGCATATGGTCATAGAAGGCCGACCTGCGCTCTTGTTCGATACACCCGACCCGGTCGGTACCTTTATCGAGACGGCACTTCCCTTAATTCTGCTGGCAACATGGCCAGATTAATGTATCCAGCAGACAGAAGCGTCGCCTGAAAATTCCGGCTAAGGCCTACGAGTCAGATATTCTCGCCAGTGAATAACCCTTTGCAAAGCGGACATCGCCAGTTGACGTGGAGCGCGCAAAAAATTGGAGCACATGCATCACACCCAAACGACCAGAAAAAAATTTCCATCTGGCGCAGTGCGGCAAGCCTCTTTAAATGAAGAAGAATGATGCAAAGTGCATGGCAAAGTAGAGGAGTTCTGGTCTTTTGGCCGCTGGTTCTGCTTGCCATCACTATTCGCCTCAGCGTTGGAAGTCTGCCTTTACCACAGTCCCTTCTCGATGATCCGTTAAAACAGTTCGCCAACCTGTCGACCCTTTGCGACAGTCAGGACCTTGGTACGCATACCCCTGATCATCATCACGCAGCGGATGTTGGTGATGGCATTGCGGTAATCGACGACCTGTTGACGATCCTTCTAACCGGATGCGTCGTTGCTGTTTTTCTCGCGGTTTATCTAACAAGCCGTCACGTTTTCTGGTGTTTCCCGCCAGTAAGAGGTCCTCCCTTGTGGCGGCTGTCGGGCATTTATGCTCAGGGTCCTCCCCATCTGATCTAACACTGAATGAGCGCCTTTCTCGTCTCTACGATGAAAGGTTTTCTGCGTTTTTTAGATCAGAACAAAGAGATGACAATTTCTTTTGAATCAAGCCGTCCTCTCGGCTCGCTCGTGCTTGGATGCGTTTTCCTAATGGGCGTCCCGGCTCAGGCTCAACGCCCTCATACCCGTCCCCGTAAAGCCGCGATGGCCAAATCCGTGCCGCATCAGAGCCAAATTTCTGAAAGCATCATCGTACGAGGCGCCGCGCGTGGCTCGGCACTTCTTCACCCAACCGGTGAAACAACATACAGCGCAGAACGTGCAGATTTCGCGAACAAAGCAGCCCAGACCGTGAGTGATATGGTCGCAACCATTCCCGGTGTGACGGTCCTACAAGGCAATGGGCCGCGTGACAGCGTCGTTTCCGTCCGTGGGTCGGGCGCACGTCAGTCCTATGGTCTGAAGAACCTTCAGGTCACGGAAGACGGGTTTCCCATGACGCAATCCGATGGTACGGCTCGGGCAGATTTGATCGATCCGCATGCCTATGAAGGCGTGGACGTCTTTCAGGGACCAGCCTCTACGCTGTACGGTAATTACGCGATTAACGGGGCAATCAACTTCCGCACACGAAATGGGTCTGACATTCACGGTCTGGAATTGGGCTCAGACTTTGGCAGCTTCGGTCTGTTCAATAACTACATAACGATTGGTGCAGGCAATAAACGCTACGACTTCATGCTGTTTGGCAGCGATGTGCGAGGCAAGGGCTTTATCGCGAACAGCCAGTACAACACGTCTACCGAGAATATGCGGCTACGGGTTAGTCTGACCTCATCAGATCGCCTCATTCTAAAATTCGTTAATAACGTCACGGATACATCGCTGCCGCTACGCCTCTCTCTCAACCAATTCCGCAGTAATCCCTACCAAAATAGTTGCGCAAATGCGGCATCGGCTGCTGCTGGATGCGCTTCGGTCAATCTTCTGGTGAATGGTGCTTATGGGCCTCGCCAAACGATGAGTCCCCAGCAGGCAGGGCTAGGACGTTTTGACAGACGCACCATTGTGGGGCTTCGATGGGAGCATGACTTCAATCCAAGAACAACCTGGCGTACCCAGTTTACCTACGATCAACGTCATACTGATCAGCCAACATCGACAACGGCTTTTGTAGGGCCGTTTAATTCCTATAATTTGCAGACGGATCTGACGAACCGTGGCCGTATCGGGAAAACGCCCTTGACCAGTTTTGTCGGTGCCGGCTTCGACTACATGGATTATGGCTATCAGGTTTATAATCTGACCCCGCAAGGCGGCGCGACACGCGGTGCTTTGAATTCTACGTCATACGGTCATCAGTGGAACATCGGCCTCCGCTTTCAGGAAGACTGGCAGTTTTCTCAGCTTTGGCATGCTGTGATCGGACTTGGTGGCACGCAATCTGATGTTGGAGCAGTTCAGACGCTCTACAATAGATCGGCAAGTTCAACCTCTCTGCACAATATCACGGCCAATCGACGCTTCTTCAATCTCGCACCTGAAGCCTCGCTAGTTTATACGCCAACCAAAGACTGGACTTTGCACGGTCGTGTTGGAACAGCCTACGCCACGCCCGGCTATTCCAGTTTTTTTGTAACTCCTCAGGGAACCTACGGAAACAACACGCAGCTCAAAAGCGAAACAAGTCTCGGTTTTGATCTGGGAGCCGAATGGCACCCGTCGCCCAGCATCAATATTCAGGCCACTGGCTTTTATGAGTTCTACAGGAACGAACTTGTCAGCCAGTCGGCGGGTATCAATACGCCCGCAGAAAGTTATACCTTCAACGCCCCGGCCTCAGAGCATCGTGGCATTGAACTGGGCGCAACATGGCAGCCATTGCGCGCCTCTATGCCAGGTGGGCGGCTGAAGCTGTCTTATACCTATGACAACCAGATCTACACAAAATACAGCGAGACCCTGTCCAACAGCACGATGGCGCGAAGTTTCTCGCGGAAGGGTAACCTCATCCCTGGTGTCATGCCGCATTTCCTGAATGCGCGTGTTCTCTATGATCAGCAAGACGGATGGCTGCAGGGGCTGGGAGGCTTTGCAGAAGTGACATGGAGAAGTTCCTTTTACCTCGATAACGCCAATACTCTCAAGGCCCCCTCCTACGCATTGCTTAATCTGGAGGTTCATTACAATCCTCCAGAGCGTCTGGGCTGGGCTCACCGTCTGCACAGCTACTTTGAAGTGCAGAACGTAACCAATCAGGTTTATGCCGCTGGTGCGACTGACATCAGTGATACACTCCTCTCAACCGGACAGCAGGCTGGGCGGAGTGTTTTGGCCAATAAAACAGGATCCATCTACGCTGGATCGCCGAGAGCGTTTTTTGGTGGTGTGCGGATCAAGTTCTGAAGGTATCCATGATGATGAACGCTTCCAGAACCCTATTCTGGCCCGATTATCGGACGATCTGGCGATGGCATTTCTTTGCTGGCCTCTTCTGTCTACCCTTTATTATATTGCTGTGCCTCACAGGGTCAATTTACCTGTTCAAACCGCAGGTGGATCATTGGATCGACTGGCGTTACGATCATCTCGCAGGCGGTGCGACACATTCAACTCCGGTACAGGAAGTCAGAACGGCACTCAATGCTGTCCCTGGCAGCCATTTTCTAGCCTATGAACTTCCGGAGACGACTTCAAGCGCTGCCCGGGTGATCGTTGATCGCCAAGGCACAGCCATACGCGTGTATGTTGATCCGACATCATGCGTGGTTCTCAAACAGGTTCCTGAAGAAGAACGCTTTGAGCGCATCATCTTCAAACTGCACGGCCAGCTGTTATTGGGAAATACTGGCTCCATCATCATGGAAATGGTGGCGTCCTGGACAATCGTGCTGATTGCTACGGGCCTGTATCTTTGGTGGCCACGCCGTACACAGGACTTGGCGGGTATTCTTTATCCACGGATGACCCGAAACGGTCGTGTCCGATGGCGAGACCTCCATGCGGTAACAGGATTATGGGTCTCCTCGTTTTTGGTGCTTTTTCTGGTTTCCGGCTTGCCGTGGTCTTTTGTTTGGGGGCACGCTCTGGCTCGTGTGGAAACACAATTCAGCCGCCTGACCTCGGTTCCCGACTGGGAAATCGGGGCTGTTTCTGAACATAATCGGATTGCAGGACGCCCGGTCTCGCCTCAACATATCGATACAATGCCAGGTATGGATATGGGGCCCACCGCTATGTCGGACAGTCCCCTTCCAGACAATCTGAACCGAGTTGTGATGGCTGCTTTGCAACTCGGGTTTCCAGCACCTGTTCTCGTCACGCCTCCTTCAGCGGGAGAGACAGCGTGGGCCGTTCGTTCAGACACGCAAAACCGTCCAAACCGCATCAGTGCACTCGTGGATCCCTCCGGGTCGGTACGATCAGTCCATCGCTTTGAAGAAAAAGCACTGGCTGATCGCGTCATCGGATATGGAGTTGCAGCACATGAGGGACAGTTGTTCGGGAAAGCCAATCAGCTCTTGAATTTTCTTGTAGCGGCCGGACTACTCACAATGAGTACCGCAGCACTCGTCTTGTGGTTCAGGCGCAAACCACCAGGAGAACTGGGAGTGCCGTCTGTCGATCCCAGCCAAAAGATTGGTGTGGGAGCTGTGGTTGTCCTGATTGTACTGGGACTGCTCCTGCCGGAACTTGGAGCCTCTCTTTTGCTTCTCTGCCTTGCAACCCTACTCTCACAAGTCGTCAGCCATCGCCGTCACTAACTGGCAGGAACGAAACGCCGTAGTTGTGTAGCGATTTCCTGTGGGCTTGTGTCGACTGGCAGAACAGACACAAGCCGATTGTCACCATCCATCAAATACAGAACAGAGCTGTGATCCATAAGATAGTCTGAGGACATATGATTTGCTGAGGCGCCACGACGTCGCGCCATGACGTGAAAACTTTCAATAACTGCGTGAATCTGAGATTCCGTTCCCGTAAGCCCAACGATGTCAGGAGAGAAATGACTGACGTAATCGGCAACAATCTCAGGGGTATCACGCGATGGATCAACCGTGATGAAAAGCGGCACAATATGATGTGCCTCTTTTCCCATAAGATCGAGAGCCTGCGTGACGGTCTCGAGGGTTAACGGGCAGACATCTATGCAGTGCGTGTATCCAAAATAAATCAGCGTATAGCGCCCCTGAAACTGGCGCTCGGTGATAGTATGGCCACGCGTATCGATAAGCGTATAAGGGCCGCCCAAGGCATGTGCAGTTCGATTAAGAAAAATGCCGCGCATCCCGATTGCCCCGAGAAAGAGAACCGCGATGATCACCACTGGAGCAACCAGTTTCTTTGCTTCATTGAGACGAGCGGGTTGTTTCTGAGTAGGTTGCTTTGATTTTTTACGCTCCCCACCGCGGTTTGGCATAATATCCTCCCTTAACATATCATCCTAGCACACGAAGCATGCGATGCGCATAACTGGCTTTGGAGCTACAGAAGGGACAACCACAGCATTGTCCGCCTCTTCCGTCGCCGCATAGAGCGACCTGCCAAAGGCATCGTTCCCACTACGTTTCGTCTGCTCTCCCGCAGGACGCGTCAATCGACCACGCGCCATGGGACTCCACGGAACGAGGCCCACGCCCTGATCCCTGCAGAGAGGGATCATCTCGCGTTCTTCTTCCCGGCAAAGCAAATTCACGTAATTTTGCATGCTGACGAACCAGGTCCAGCCATTGGCCCGCGCCACCTCCTGCACCTTAGCGAATTGCCATGCGAACATTGAGGATGCACCGATATTACCGTACCTTGCCAGCCTTCACGCTGTCATGAAAGGCTTCCATCGTCTCCTCGATCGGAGTCCCGTAGTCCCAGCGGTGAATCTGGTAGAGATCAACATAATCGGTTGCAAGGCGTGTCAGGCTTGCGTCTATCTCAGTCATGATCGCTTTGCGGGACAAGCCCTTGCGGTTGGGGGCTGCACCGCCTTCCAACATACGCTCCGGGAAGAATATCTTGGTTGCGATGACAACCTCATCGCGGCGGGTAAACTCCTTGAGCAGCTTGCCGACAATCACCTCGGACGTGCCGGCCGAATAGCTATTGGCGGTATCGAAGAAATTGATTCCCTGTTCCACGGCCCGCTTGATGATCGATCGGCTGTCATCTTCTCCAAGCGTCCAACTGTGGACACCCGCATCTGGCATGCCAAAAGTCATGCACCCCAGGCAAAGACGTGAAACGTTAAGGCCGGTCAATCCAAGTTTTGTATAATCCATGAATTGTCCCTTGATGTGAGTTGTCGGCATCGGCGCTATGCGGAAGGGAAGCCATGTCTATGCGCCGTCCAGACAACTGCGAGAGTTGTAGCGAGCAGGCAAAGCATAGCCGGCGCAAAGGCTCCAACACCGATCTTGTCGAGCAGAAAGCCACCAATGATCCCGCCGCCGGCGATCGCCATATTCCAGGCAGTCACGAGCATGGATTGCGCGACATCAGAAGCGTCACCTGCCGTATTGGCAAGCGCAGTCTGAAACAGCGTGGCGGCTCCTCCGAAGGCAAGCCCCCAAATGGCAATAGCCCCGTAGATGACCGCGGGCACATCATTCCAGACAGCAAGTGCCAGCGCGGCCAGCCCGAACAATACAGCGCTGGCAAGTGTCAATTGGCGCAAGTAGCGGTCGATCAGGATACCGATGATCCAGATTCCGGCCAGCGATGCCATGCCGAAGATGAGAAGCGCAAGGTCGGTTTTCCGGGCCATGCCGACGGAGGCAAGGAACGGTGCGATATAGGTGTAAAGGACGTTGTGAGCTAGGACAAAAGTCAGTGTTACGAACAGCACCGGCCGCACACCCGCCATGCGGAATACAGGACCGAGCGAATGGCGTTTATCTGCTGCCTGCCCCGGAAAATCCGGTACCTTCGCCAATACCCCAAGAACCAGGATCAACGTCAGAACACTCATTAGCCCGAAGCAGGCACGCCAACCGATCGCGGCGCCGATCAGGGTTCCCGCTGGAATACCCAATGATAACGCCAAAGGAGTTCCCACCATCGCAACGGCAATGGCCCGGCCTTTCAGGTGATCCGGCACCATGCGGGCGGCATAACCGGCAAGGAGTGCCCATAGTAATCCGGCCGCAACACCAGCAATGAACCGGACAACCAAGGTCAAAACATAATTCGCCGAAATGGCTGTCACGATATTGGCAACGGCGAAGCCAATGATGGCGATCAGCAGCAGGGGGCGACGACGCATTCCCTGTGTCGCCGCTGTCAGCGGAATGGCTGCGCTTAGGGAGCCGATAGCATAGATGGTGACAAGCTGCCCCGCGAGGGCTTCGGAAATCGAAAGGCTCACGCCAATCTGGGGCAGAAGGCCCGCCGGCAGGGCTTCAGTCAAGATTGTGATGAAACCCGCCACGGCCAATGCCAATAGCGCAATGAGAGGGAAGCGTTCGGAAGCAGTGGGGGCGCGCCTAGTATCAGTAATGTTTTCGGGTTCGGTTGTAACTGCCATTGCTCTGCCTGTGTAAAAAGCCGGCAAACGCTGGCCGTTTCCGACGCGAGCGCCGATCCTCCGGCCATGACTCTGACATGCAGGCTAAACATGCTGGCCAACTGCGATAATATGTCTATAATTCACAACATATCGGACATATATTCCTCAATAGGTTGATGTCATGGATAACCTCGGCTCCCTCAACGCCTTCGTCCAGGCGGCGGAAACTCGTAGTTTCACAACGGCAGGCAAGCAGCTTGGCCTATCATCTTCGGCCATAGGCAAAGCTGTCGCCCGACTGGAGGAGCGGCTCGGAGTGCGGCTTTTCCATCGCTCCACCCGTACCGTGACATTGACGCCGGAAGGCGCGCTATTCCTCGAACGCTGCCGCCGCATCTTCTGCGAAATCGAGGCTGCGGAACTGGAATTATCTCAAACCTTAAACGAGCCGCGCGGCAAGCTCCGTATCAGCCTGCCGCTGGTAGGCATGTTGATGATGCCGACGCTTTCCGCTTTCATGCGGGCTTATCCCGATATTGAACTGGATCTCGATTTCACCGATCGGCTGGTTGATGTGATTGACGAGGGCTTCGACGCGGTGATCCGCACGGGCAAAGCTAGCGACTCCCGCCTCATGACGCGTGTGCTTGGCCGATTCCGTTTTAAGCTGGTCGGATCGCCGGACTATTTTGCCGAACGCGGCGTTCCCGAGACACTCGCCGATCTCTCCACTCATCGAGGCCTGCGCCACCGCTATCCTAGCACCGGAAAGCTGGAGGAGTGGCCGCTCGCCGCAAGACGAAACGGCGCTGTCAGCGAACCGCCAACGGCCGCTACCTCCAGCATTATCGAACCGCTGGTCTATATGGCCGAACAGGGCTTGGGCATCGCCTGTCTGCCAGATTTTGCCATCCGCGAGCAGGTGGAAGCCGGAATCCTCATCAGCGTTATGGAGGATGCCGTTCGCAACTCTTGTATCTTTCGTGTCCTTTGGCCTTCAAGTCGCCAACTCTCACCCAAAATCCGGATCTTTGTGGATTTCATGGCAGAGAGGTTGTTCAGTGATCCGCACTCATTGCGTTTAGCATCCGTTCGAACAGGACCGGGTTCGGCTTAACGGCGATGACGTGTATTGCCCGCCAGGCCGCATAGAGAGAAAAGAACCCCATATTCGCCCCCACATCCACAAACGCGTCGTCTTTTGGAAAATGGCTGCGCAACCATTTCAGCTCGCGATGATTGTAGCACGCACCGCAAGCCGCCAGGGACCAAACTCAGATGGCAGAGCGCGCCATTGTGCACCGTTCTGATGATGCCAAAAAACGGACTTCTTCAATCAAAGGTTCCTAGACAAACCATGCGGTATCAGACAAGATAGACTGCATCATGCTCATCATAAGTAGCTATGCAGTCCGTTCTACCATTCGAGTCCTAACAAAACCTAAGATATTTTCTAAAAAAATACATTCCTTTAAAATATAGCAGAAAATGTTAAATTTTATTATCTTTAAATTTAAAATGAAAACACTTTTTATAAATAATTTCTAGAAAATTATTTGATATTTACCTGTCTTTTTCTGAATTCTCTCTATCGAGTATAATTTCTTTACGGTCCACACCCCATGCATATCCAGAAAGCGCGCCGTCACGACGAATAACGCGATGACATGGAATTGCGATAGCGAGCTTGTTAGCAGCGCAGGCTTTGGCAACTGCCCGTGTGGCGCGTGGCATACCAATATATTCCGCAACAGCAGTGTAAGACCATGTTTGCCCAAACGGAATATCGCGGAGGGCCTGCCATACTCTTCGCTGAAATGCTGTACCTCTGATATCCAGTGGCAGATGCAGTCCGATTTTGGGCGCTTCAATAAATCCGACAACCTGAGCCACAACCGCTTCGTAGTCCTCTTCGGCACCGAGTAAGCGAGCTTTCGGAAACAGATCCTGCAGTTGGCGAAGAAGAGTTTCTGCATCATCACCGAGTAAAATAGCGGCTACTCCTGTGGCACTTGAAGCCACGAGCAGATCACCGAGCGTGGTCTTTGCAATCGCAAATTTAATGTCTTCGTCGGTTCCTCCTTCTCGGTAGCGTGACGGTGTCATACCAAGCATGGCACGAGACGTTTCGTAGAACCGACCACTGGAACTGAAGCCGGAATCGTAGATCGCATTGGTGATAGTTGCCTCGCACGCCAACGCCGCGCGAACGCGCTTTGCACGATGTGCGGCAGCATAGTCCTTGGGTGTGAGGCCGGTATGAGCCTTGAAAGTGCGATGAAAATAGCTACTGCTCAGGCCAACCGCCTGCGCAAGATCTGTCAGGGAAAGACTTTCTTCACTTTCCTCGATAAGACGACAGGCTGTCGTCACGGCTGCGGCGTTCTTCATTTTGCAGGTCAATCGTTGCGTTCAAACCTTCATCAGAGCAAGTTCTTTTCTGTACGCGCCCGATCTGGAGGGTTCGAAAAACCTTCTGGATTTGAGGGTTCCTCTGTGATTCCATCTCTCCTGCGTTGATTGGGGATGATGGCAGATGAAGCAGCCTGGTTTCTTTGATGTTGAAGAGCGGCTGGCCCGGT
>NZ_JAGEKJ010000030.1:0-11590 GCF_049887835.1 Gluconobacter sp. NFX36
CCGAGCAAGACGCTCTTCAACATCAAAGAAACCTGGTTGCTTCATAAGCCAGCCCCCCACTCTCCACATGAGGAATGGAATCACACAGAGGGCCCAAAAACCAGAGGGTTTTTCGAACCCTCCAGTTGTAAAGCCGTATACTGATGAAATGCGTCATCCACCTTGAGGTTGCGTCGCCAATCCGGAGAAAAGCAGACACGAAAACACACCTGATACTTTGAAAAACTTGATCTGTTTTTATAGACAAACACTCAAACCGCGTAGGACTCTACCATAAATGATTAAAGATAAAGTCGTCCTCATCACGGGCGCTTCCTCAGGGATTGGCGAAGCAGCGGCAAAGCTACTGGCAGCAAAGGGGGCAAAAGTTGTCCTCGGTGCGCGCCGGGAAAGCCAGCTGAAGCAGATCGTGACTGACATTGAGAAAGCCGGCGGTCAGGCTGGCTATCAGGTTCTGGACGTCACGAAGCCATCTGATAACGAACGCATCGTACAATTCGCCAAGGATACGTTCGGCCATGTGGATGTCATCTTCCTGAACGCGGGCCTCATGCCCAATTCTCCGGTTTCAGCACTCAAAACCGATGACTGGAACAGGATGGTCGACGTCAACATAAAGGGCGTCCTGAACGGCGTGGCAGCCGTCATGCCGACTTTTCTGGAGCAGAAATCCGGACAGATCATTGCGACGTCATCCGTTGCCGGCATCAAGGCCTATCCGGGATGCGCCGTCTATGGCGGCACGAAATGGTTCGTGCGCAATTTCATGGAAGTGCTGCGTATGGAGTCCGCATCCGCGAACAGCAACATCCGTACCGCAACGCTCTACCCCGCTGCGATCAACACCGAGTTACTTGATTCCATCACGGACAGTGCCGTGCAGGAACAGATGCAGGGTCTTTACAAGACGTATGGCATCTCGCCTGATCGCGTTGCCGAAGTCGTTGCGTTTGCCATCGACCTGCCGGAAGACACCACTGTCAATGAATTCACGGTCGGTCCTGTAAACCAGCCCTGGTAACAGGCAGGCCTATTGTCAGGCCCGCTCCTTTACGGGCCTGACATTTCCGCTTCGTTTTTCCGGTTTGAAAATATCCGCGCGTTCACGAGAATAATCATCAACGCCGCAGCGATAAAACTCACGGAAAGCAACGGAATACGAGCAGCCCCGAGGCGGTCAAAAACCAGACCTCCAAGCGCGCCTCCACTGAAAATTCCAGTGTTGTAAACTGTCGTCAACATCGCTGTCGCCAGTTCCGCATGAGCACGCCCGGCAATCCGGGCTGTTGCCGATTGCAGGATCGTTGGCAATCCGCCAAATGAGCACCCCCACAAGAAAATCATCACAACTTCGATTGCCGGGGAACGGATCAAAAAAAGGACCAGAAGCGACACCACCGTCAGTGCAGGCGCCGTAACCGCGACACCAAACTGAGATTTGTCAGTCAGCCGGCCTACCGTCGTAACTCCTATCAGGGCGCCACTCCCGAAAAGCAGCAAGGCCTCGGTCGTTCCATGCGTCAAACTCAGCATTCCGGCAAACGGTGCGATATAGGTGTAAAGAGCATAATGTGCGATGATGCCCAACAGCGTCACCAGCAACACCTGCCGCATTCCCGGAATACGTGCGACATGTTTTATGGAAGACGCCTGCTCTTGCTCCAGCCCGGAAACAGACGGAAGAATAGCCAGTACCCATGCGACAATGCCGAGCGCCACAGCCGACAGCAACGCGTAACTGACGCGCCAGCCCAACATTCCCCCCATCATGGTCCCGAGAGGCAAGCCCGCGACCATCGCAACGGTGCTCCCCACCAGCGTCATTGCAACGGCCCGCCCGACATTTCTGCCGTCGCTGATCCTGACTGCGAACCCGATCACGACAGGCCATGCAACGCCCGCCGCAAGACCAGCAATGATCCTGGCAGCCACTGTAAGAGCATAAGACGCTGACAGTGCCGTCACGCTGTTTGCCAGCGCAAAACAGAAAAGCAGGCCAATCAGGAGAGGTCTGCGTGGAAGGCGTCTGGTCAGCGCCACGATTGGAATGGCAGCCGCCGCGGAAGCCAGCGCGTAAACAGAGACAAGCAGACCAATCGCAGAGGGCGCGACATCAAGATCCTGCGCCATAGCCGGCAGAACACCCGCCGGCATGGTCTCGGTCACAATCATCAGAAAAGCTGTCGTCGTCAGCGGGAGCAGAGCGCCAATCCGCGTTCGACCACCGGGCAAGTCATGATCCAGTCGGGCGTTGGGAGATGTCGTCACACTCTGTTTTTTCCTGAACGACAGGCCATTACGTAGGGGTTAATGGCTCCTGGGTGCTTTGTGCCCTGATAAACTCGGCGAGGACACGGGCTGAGGAAATTGCCCGCGGCCAACCAATATAGAACGAAAGATGCGTGACAACTTCGGAAAGTTCGTCCCGCGTCACGCCCATCTTGACGGCTTTTCCAAGATACATCGCCAGAAACTCATTCTGCCCGGAGCCGATCATGGCACTGACAGTCACGAGATTACGGTCTCTTGGCGTCAGGCCAGGACGCAACCACACATCTCCATACAGCAGATCGTTCGTAATCTCGACAAGGCCCGGCACAACCGTCCCGAAACGCTCCTGAAGCAGGGCAACCCGGGCCGCATCTCCCGGAAGCGCCTCATCAACTGACAACAGATCCGGACTCACAGGCGGCAACTGATCCACTGACACACCGCGTTGCTCGAAAATCCCCTTCAGGGAAACAACCGCATTAAACGCCGTGGACCACCCCGCATAAAAAGCGACATGCGTGATGAGTTCAGACAGTTCACCTGGTGTCACACCACTGTCAAGCGCCCTGGTGAAATAATGCGCGAACCCGATCGTCCGCTCCCCAGCCACGAGAGCGGAGACGGTAACGAGACTTCGGTCACGTGCGGAAAGACCGGAGCGCGCCCACAGATCCCGAATAATTGCGGTTTCCGTATAATGCGCCAGAGCAGGAGCCACACCGCGCACATCTTCCAGCGTCAGAGACAGAGTATTGGACATCGTCTTGCTTCCTCCATGGCACCGCTCGAAGCGAAAGAGACGATGCTCTTCCGGTGCCGCATACGCGGCATAGCCGAGCGTTTCAAAAGTTACTTGCCCTGTGTTGAACCCGAGACAAAGCGCTGGGTGATTTCCGCCACGCGCTGTCCAAGGTGGGCTGCCGTGTCGAGATCGCTCTTGATCGGCGTCACATCCGGGGCCTGATCATTGTTGGACTGCGCCATGGCGCCCAGCCAGCTTCCGATGCGGTTCAGATCGTTCACACTGCCAGTGCTGCTGCTGTTGCCGGGCATCAGGCCGAGATTGACCCACGTCATGCCATGCTGGGCAGCAAAGAGCGCGATGGACACCAGCGAGTTGAGCTTGTCACCGTGCTGTGCACCAGAGTTGGTGAACCCCGCCGCAATCTTGTTAAGCCATTTCTGTTCGAACCATGCCGTCTTGGTCGAGGCTTCCATGAATTCCTTGAATTTCGCGCTGATCAGGCCGTTATAGGTCGGCGAACCAAAGATAATCGCATCACTGGCTTCCAGCGTGTCCCAGGGAATCTCTCCGTCACCGATGGACACGAGGTTCACATCAGTTCCCGCCACGCGACGCGCGCCTTCCGCAACCGCTTCTGCCTGCCTCGCGGTATGGCCGTAACCACTATGATATACGATAGAAATCAGCATGATAGATAATCCTGCACTATGTTTTTGCCGCAAAGGGCGGGCAAAGAGCGACACTCTTCCCACCAACTCCACGCTGGGTTTCGTTGAGTTTATAATGTAGAATAAGAAGAGCGTGTGGCGAAATCCATTCCCATAATACGAGCGTATAATTCTACAATAAGGGCACCATGCACCACCGCCTTGAAAACATATCCGTCTTTGTCGAAGCCGTTGAGGCAGGCGGTTTCTCCCGCGCGGCAGAGCGTCTCGGTCTGTCGCGCTCCGCTGTGGGAAAGGCTGTCGCACGACTGGAGGAACGGCTTGACGCCAGGCTCTTCAACCGGACGACGCGCGTTCTCACCCTGACCGAAGAAGGGCAGATCTATTACGATAAATGTCGGCGCGCCCTTAAGGAATTACGCTCGGGAGAAGAACTGCTCCACGCAGGTCGTACCGAAGTCGGAGGCAAGGTCCGCGTGTCGATGCCAATCTTGTTTGGTCGCCATTGCGTCACACCGATTCTTTTGGAACTGGCTCGCCAATATCCCAATCTTGATCTTGATCTGCGCTTCAGCGATCTCCTTGTGGACGTGATAGGAGAAGGCTTTGATCTGGCAATCCGCCAAGGTCCGATCGCAGACGGAAGTGGATTGCGCATTCGAAAAATATGCAGTCAGAATAAAATTGTTTGTGCTGCACCATCATATTTTTCCGAACGTGCCAAACCTCAAACAATTCATGATCTTGAGATGCACGATGCCTTGGTTTACTGGCGTTCAAACAGGCTTTTTCCGTGGCAGTTAAGGGATCTGGACGGCAATCTACAGACCTGTAGATTAAAGTGGCGTCTTCAGTTCGACAATCTCGAGGCGATTGTCGATGCTGCCGTGGCAGGACTAGGGATTGCGTGGTTGCCTGACTGGCTTATCAGACCTCATCTGAATGAAGGTCGCCTTCTCTCTCTCCTGGACGGATGTCCCTCTACTGCTGTTGACACGTTCGCTGTCTGGCCAGAAACGCCAACATTACCCAAACGTCTGCGTGTAATTGTCGATACTTTGGTTGAAAAATTGCCCGGTATCAGTCAAGAAGATCCGATGCCCCACTAATGTAATTGAGTAAAAATGGCCCTGTTGTAAGGATGCTTTAAACCATACACAGTTTACTCACACTCATGAGAATACCTCATGACCATGTCTATAATGAAAAGGCTAATCCCTGCCTGGGAAAAGGGCTATCCTTCCGTCATTAGCGCCTTCATCAAAAGCTGATCGATAGACAGAGCTGTTTCAACGGATAATGGGCGGCCCAAATACTCACCTGAAAGGTCGCTTCAGGCTCCTGTCATTCGAAAACAGAAAAGAATTTACCGCAGTAACGAGGCGCGATCAAACACGGAAGGATTGACCATGCACTATACATATCTTGGTCGGACAGGTCTAAAAGTCAGTAAGGTCTGTCTGGGCACCATGAATTTCGGTATGGTTACGGATGAGCCAACGGCTTTCACTATCATGGACGCTGCGCTGGACTCCGGGATCAATTTCTTCGACACCGCCGACGTTTACGGTGGGCCACAAACACCGGACATGGCACAGGGTTTTGGCACATCCGAAGAGATCATCGGCAACTGGCTCTCAAAAGATACAAATCGCCGGAACCAGATCGTCCTGTCCACCAAGGTGTACCAGCCGATGGGTCTGGGTCCGAACGACAAATATCTGTCAGCCTATCACATCAGAAAGGCCTGTGAGGACAGCCTGCGACGCCTCAAGACAGATCATATCGATCTGTATCAGATGCACCACATCGATCACCGGACACCGTGGGAAGAAATCTGGCAGGCAATGGAACTGCTCGTTCAGCAGGGCAAGGTACTTTATGTCGGCAGCAGCAATTTCGGCGGCTGGCACATTGCCACCGCACAGGCCGCTGCCAAGGCCCGGAACTTCATGGGGCTGGTCTCGGAACAGAGCCTGTACAACCTGACCGCCCGCATGATCGAACTTGAGGTCATTCCCTCCTGTCGGCACCATGGTCTCGGCATCATCCCGTGGAGCCCACTTGGCGGCGGTCTGCTCGGTGGCGTTCTGGGCAAAGAAAGCGGGACGCGCAGAGCCAGCAAAAGCAAGGAAATCGAGAAATACCGACCACAGCTTGAAGCCTATGAATCCCTCTGCGCGGAACTTGGCGAACAGCCCGCTGACGTCGCATTGGCCTGGCTGCTCCACAACCCTGTCGTGACAGCCCCAATCGTGGGCCCCCGCACGCAGGAGCAGTTGGCAAGCAATCTTAAAGCACTGGACGTTTGTCTCTCTCCAGACACATTGAAGCGTCTGGATGAAATCTGGCCCGGCCCCGGCGGTGAAGCGCCCGAAGCTTACGCCTGGTAAAAACCTGCCCTCTTCCGACTGCCACTTCCCCCTGACACCAGCACGCCTGCCTGTGTCAGGGGGGCGATACCCTTTTATAGACTTCTCGACGCGGCATCGAGCTGGTCGAACTCTTCATCCGAAAGCGTAATCGCAGCCGCAGCAACGTTCTCTTCCAGATGGCTGACACGGCTGGTTCCCGGAATGGGCAACATCACGGGACTACGCCTGAGGAGCCATGCCAATGCGATCTGACCCGGTGTCGCACCATGTGTTCTGGCAATGCTATCGACAATCCCGCCCGGCTTTGCCAGTTCGCCTGCCGCCAGAGGAAACCAGGGCATAAAACCGATGCCATTGGCTTCACAGTATTCCAGCACATCTTCATCCGCACGGTCGGTCAGATTGTACCGGTTTTGAACAGTAGCGACCGGGAATATCTTTCTGGCAGCCTCAATCTCCGCGACCGACACCTGACTCAACCCGGCATATCGGATGAAGCCCTGATCGATAAAGGAGCGGATGGTCTCAAACTGTCCCTCTGCGGGAAGTTTGGGATCAATCCTGTGAAGCTGCCAGAGGTCAATCCGTTCAACCTTCAGCCGCCGAAGGCTCAGACGAACAGCCTGCCCGAGATAGTTAGGGTCTCCGACCTGCGGCCATTGTCCTTCCGTCCGGCCAGGACGAACCAGACCGCCCTTCGTCGCAATGGTCAGGCCCTTGTAAGGCGCCAGAGCTTCCCCAATCAGATCCTCGCTGACAAAGGGACCATAACTATCCGCGGTATCGATAAAATTGACACCGATTTCCGGCAGGCGGCGCAAGACGCGCAGGGCCTCTTCCCGGTCTTCAGGCTCTCCCCACACACCCGGTCCGGTAAGGCGCATTGCACCAAACCCTAGACGATGAACGGAAATTTCTCCGCCTAGCAGGAACTCTCCGGAAAGACTGGCATTAATTCGTGTCATGTCGGCATCCTTCATCACGCATTCGGCGCCTGCACTCGGGCATCGTAACACTCGTTTTTTTCAATCCCCGAGAAATTCAACGAGTTTTCAAAATAACCGGACTGCTGCTGGCAGGAACGGTTTGCTCCCTGAGTTTTTTGACGTCCCCTTTCGCCACGGGAGACTGCCGGTTTCCCCACGAGGATCGGACAAAAGTCAGCACATCTGCGATTTCCCCGTCGGAGAGCTGCTCGCGATATGACGGCATCCGGTAGGAATCCGGCACACCGGCCGCGACGACACGGCCAGACCCGTTGAGTGTGACGTTGATGAAAGAGGAACTGTCCGCCACCAGAGATGAGGCGGCTCCTGCCAGCGGCGGAACCCACTGCCCCTGCCCGCGCCCATCCGCCCCATGACAGAAACTGCACTTTGCCATGTAGGTCTGCGCACCGGGGATGCCCTGCCGTCCGGCGGGTTGGACAACCGCAGCCTGTGTCGGCTCATACTTCCACGGCGTTCCGTCACGTTGCGCGTTGCCAGGCAGAGACTTGAGATAATGCGCAACTGCCCGCAGATCATCATCCGAGAAAAACTGCGTCGAGTTGTTGAAAGCCTCTGTCATGGAGCCGAACACGACAGCATGGTCGTTCCGGCCAGTCTTGAGAAAACGGAAGACATCGTCCTCGCTCCACCGGCCCAGACCCGTGTTGGCATCGTTGCGCAGGCTGGGCGCAAACCAGCCATCGATCAGAGCGCCGGAGACAAAGGCCGCACTATGGCTGTCTGTCCCCTTTTCGTTGAAGGCCAGACTTCGCGGCGTATGACAGGCCCCGCAGTGCCCCGCCCCTTCAACAAGATAGGCCCCGCGGTTCCATTGGGCATCTTTCGACGTGTCCGGGCGATAAACGTCTGACGGGGCAAAAACCACATTCCAGAAAGCCAGAGGCCAGCGCATGTTCAGCGGCCAGGGGATCGTGCTTTTCCGGTTTTCCAGATGAACGGCCGGGACGCCCTTCATGAAATAGGCATAAAGCGCTTTGACATCATCGTCAGAAAGCTTGGCATAGGACGGATAGGGCATGGCCGGATAAAGACGGTGCCCATCCTTTGCCACGCCGGAACGAAGCGCCCTGTCGAAATCTGCCAGCGTATAGGCCCCGATCCCCGTCTCACGGTCAGGCGTGATGTTCGTGGCGAAGATTGCGCCCATCGGCGTCACCATCTTCAGGCCCCCGGTATAGGCTACCCCACCCGGCACACTGTGACAGGCCACGCAATCCGTCAGACGGGACACATACTCCCCTCGCGCCACGAGTTGCGCCGACGGCTCTTCCTGAGAACCGGTTTTCTCAAAGGACGACGCAGGGAGACGGGTCACGAACCATGCCGTTCCCGCAGCCAGAACAGCCGACGCAGGGATCACGACTGCGAAAATTTTCTTCAGGCGGTTAGTCATGTTCAGTTCCGCACTCTTTCTGCTGCACGCGGGACGTGCCAGACGACGATCAAAGTCTCAGCTTGCAAAGTCATGACGTGACAGCGGCATGCTTCGGATACGCCGCCCGGTCAGGGTCGAAACCGCGTTCGCCACTGCGGGTGGGATGGCAGGCAGCGGTGGCTCTCCGACGCCACCCATCTTCTCGCCACTCTCGACAATTTTCACATGCACACGAGGCATCTGATTCAAAGCGAGAATTGGGTAGCCATCATAGTTCCGCGCGCGCGGCATGCCGTTCTCGTAAACAGTCTCTTCAAGAAGCACCTGAGACAGTCCGAGAGCTATGGCCCCATTGACCTGCGCTTCCACAATCGCGGGGTTTACGACCTTTCCAGGATCGATGGCTTCCCAGACCTCGTGCACCCTGACACGCCCGTTCTCGAGCGACACTTCCGCAATCGCCGCCGCTTCAGACCCGAAAGGTGACGCCATGCCAACCCCGCGCGCGCGGCGTGAACCATCCGCCGCCGTAAACGGGCCACGCTTCCAGCCACCGGACAGATCTGCGACCGCCCTGAGCAGAGTCGTCAGGCGCCTGTTATCCCGAAGCAGGTGCAACCGAAGCTCGTAGGGGTCCTGATGTCCCTTGTCCGCAAGTTCGTCCAGAAATGTTTCATAGAGAAAGTCATTCATGGAATTCCCGACGGAACGCCAGTATCCCAGCGTCGCCGGATTTCTGACGAACAACTGGGCGATCCGACGGTCGGGAATATCGTAGGCCTTGTTGGTCAGTCCTTCGAGGGCTGTCGGATCAAGGTCTTTTCCGCGCTTCGTCCCGAGACCTTCCGTTGCTCCTTCCGTAGCGCTGACGACGTCAAGCGCAACAGGACGACCAGTGGCATCAAGCCCCGCACGGAACCGCACGGCCGCCATGGGACGCAGGGCATCGCGCAGGAACTCTTCCTCACGGGTCCAGATCAGCTTGATGGGCCGACCCGTCGCTTTGGCGAGCGCAATGGCCTGCGGATAGGGGCTACCATGGTCGTAAAGGAAATGACGTCCGAAAAACCCACCCAGTAATGGCGAATGAATCGTGATCTTTTCGACATCCATCCCGGTGCGCCTGGCCATATCGGCACGGAACATGTCGGGCGCCTGATTGGGGAGCCAGACATCGAGTGTTCCATCGGGATTATACCGTGCCAGCGCGGAAGGAGGCTCAAGCTGCCCATGGTTCACGTACTGGCTGAAATACGTTGCCTCGACGACTGTATGGGCGTTTTTCAATCCACGCGTCACATCGCCTTTGGTCTCCGCGTTCTCTTCTTTCCCGGATACTGTCGCAAGGTGTTTCCTGAACTCTTCCGTCGAAAAATCCGCTGGCATCACACGAATGTCTGAGGCTGCCCCCGGTTCAGCCTCGACCCAGTTCACCAGCAGAGCTTCAACCCCGCGTCTGGCATGCCACCACCGCTCGGCCACGACCGCCACCGCCCCCGGCAGACGATGAACGGAGTGAACACCCTTCATCTGGCGCACCTGTTCTTCGTTGCGAATGGAGCCAACCGTCATGCCAAGGCGCGGCGCATGCTGGACCGCTGCGTGCAGCATACCATCAACCCGCACATCAATTGCGTAGTCGACCTTGCCTGTCGATTTCTCGTTAATATCCAGCCGCTTGACCGACTTGCCGATCCAGCGGAACTGCGACGGATCTCTCAGCTTTACGCTGGCCGGATCAGGCACCGGGAGATCCATGGCCACATGCGCCAGGTCTCCATAATTGACCGTTCGGCCCGATGCGGCATGAACGACCTGTCCCGGTTGAGTGGTCAGCTCTGACACGGGAACACCCAGATGCTGCGCCCCGGCCTGAAGCAGCATCTCACGTCCGAGCGCACCGAGACGCCGCATGGCCGGATAGCCGTTCCGCACCGACATGCTCCCGCCCGTGATGCGCATACCGCTGTCCATCACAGCGTATTCATCCCCTGCCGGGGCATTTTCAACAAGGAAAGTCGAAGGGTCCGCGTCCAGTTCCTCGCCGACGATCTGCGCCATGGCAGTGAACGTTCCCTGCCCGCCTTCAATGAAGGGGCTTTGCAGGCGCACGGTATTATCCGGACGGATTTCCAGGAAGGCTGGGACCTGTGTGCCCCGATATTTCGGTCCCTGCGCGGCCTGAGCGCGCGCCTGTCGGGTCGGCAGACCGAAACCCAGCACGAATGCACCCGTTGCAGCGCCTGCCGATGTCAGCATAAAGCGTCGTCTGGACAGATTGACCGGGCCATGCTGCATCAGGGGAGCATCATCAAAAAGACCGTTCACCATTCTTATGCTCCCCCGTCCGTTGAACCGGACGCCAGATCATGAATAGCGGCACGAATGGCGTTATAGGTTCCGCAGCGGCAGAGATTGACCATCGCTGCGTCGATGTCGGCATCCGTGGGGTGTGGAATCTGCCTGAGCAGTGAGGTCGCGGCCATGACCTGCCCGGACTGGCAGTAACCACACTGGGGCACCTGATGTTTCACCCATGCAGCAACCACACGCTTGCCAAGATCATCCTGCTCGATCGCCTCGATGGTCGTGATCGACGCTCCTGCCACTTTTTCAACAGGTGTCACGCAGGACCGCACGGCCTGGCCGTCGACCAGCACAGTGCAGGCCCCGCACTGCGCCAGCCCACAGCCATACTTTGTGCCCGTCATCGCAAGATCGTCGCGCAGAACCCAGAGCAACGGAGTATCCGGTTCGACATCTACATGGTGCTGAATACCGTTGATGTTCAACTCCATGAGACCCTCGTCAATTTTTATCTGATTAGTCTATGCCGTGAATTCGCTTGTTGATAGACCGCGCACGCTTTTTACATCGGACTATACGGAAACGTTTCATGATAAAGACAACAAATGTTGGAACTTTCTTTGTTCTTAATAAACGTTTCCTGTGCATAGGATAACCCACGAAAAATAGATTTCGGTCATGAATCACACTCATTAATGCGGTCTGGTTGCATTAGGCTCAGGACCCATTGATTTGATTAAGGAAATCTGATTCAGGCTCTGTGAGGAGACTGGAGATGAGCGACCTGTTTTGGCTGACGGATGAACAGATGGATCGTCTGCGGCCCTTTTTCCCAAAGA
>NZ_JAGEKJ010000031.1:0-9415 GCF_049887835.1 Gluconobacter sp. NFX36
TTTCGGGCGAAGACTCAAGACCCTCAGTGGCCTCACACCTTACGAATATGTCTGCAAAATATGGACTTCAGAGCCAGAAAGATTCATCATTAATCCAACCCATCAAACCACGGGACTAAACACCTAGTAGCAGCGCCAGCAACAGTGGTTTTGCGAAGGCAGGCAAGGTGGCACTCGTTCGAATCTGGTCCCGGTTGGCCTCATACTCGCCCTGGTATGCACCCTCGAGGATAGATTTCTGGCCATCTGAGAGCTCCTGGGCAGCGAACACGATCGGCGCCGGGACGGAATTCCAGGCCCAACCATTCGCGCCGAACAGTTGCTGGATGTTGGTGTCCTGCCCGGAGAGGCCGATCATCAACGTTCTTGAACGAGCAATCAGTGCCTTGAGCTGCTCCCGTATCTGTGTAAATCGCTGGTTCTGCGCCCAATGCGTGATGGCTGCTTCCCTCGCTACGAGCAGCGGCCGATACTCGGCTTCGCTCGCTATTGCCCGGTTCGCGCAGCCGTGGAACTTGTACAACGTCCCGATCCCCGGCGGTCCGTGCAGGTCTGCCCCGGTGACGGTAACGCGGAATGTCTCGTTCGGCCGACCGAGTTCAACCATTGCCGCTTCCAATAAGCCGTCCCAGTTGGCCGTAGCAAGATCGGTCACCACACCTTCGAGAACCAGCATGGCGATCGCTAGGTGTTCCGCGTCGGCCTTCTGCGCGGCAAATGTCGCAGCGAACTCGAGGACGTCCCACAGTAGGTAGTCAAAGGGCCGCCCCTGAACCTCCGTACCCAGCACCTTCGAGTACTTGCTCCAGAGCCGGTCAATCAGTGCATCGTGGATCGGCCATGACCCAACCGGCTGAGAGAAGTCGGCACGCGCTCTCTCGGCAGAAGATAGGTCGGCGAGGCTGAGGATACTGTCGAACGCGCGATGGTGCTCGCAGTCACCGCCGGTGATGCGGAGACGCAGGTTCTCGAGCAGCGTAGACAGCACACCGTCCAACCCGACCACGCGGTCCCGCGAAATGCCCGATCCCAGCCAGAGGGCGTATTGCCCAGCCTGGAAACCCGCAGAAAAACTCTTCTGCGGACCGTCGAGCAAGTCGAGCGTTTCCGCGATCGTAATAGTTGACGCCGTCGGCAAGGTTCCCCCTTCACATCACGCCTAGCGTGACCGAGTGCTGTTTCCACCAATATTTTGAAGAATATTCGGGTCGGGAACAATACTTGGTGGTTCGTTAATGTGACGAGTATATAGCCAGCTAATGTGCTCGATACGCTTCACAGTGGAAATAGACGATTGGTGGCCGTTGTCTGTCTGTATCGCGTGCTACGTGTTTAGTCCCGGGACTAAACAGTTTAGGTAACGGCGCCATGGATGGCGACTCAGGCCCAAACTCTGTCTATCGCGGTTCGCCCGACAATGTCGGCTTCCGGGCAACTGCCATCACCACTTTGATGTCTACCTTGAAGGCGAAAGCAGCCTGTCTGCTTGTCACGCGCTAAGCGGACTTGCCGGTTTCGCCTTCATCCTCGACATACAAGGCGCGATAAAGATTTCCAAAACCGGACATGTGCGCGTGGCAAGTCCGACATACTCGCGTATGCCGTCACCGTTGTTCCCGTCTGCCAGTAATTTCCGCTCATGTGCCTCACGATGCTGCGCATATTGGTAATTATACTGTAGCAAAATGAACCGACATCTCTGGACAAACACCTGAGCGAGCGCATGGTTAAGTGGTTCAACTTGATGGAATGATGCCCCGCATGCCCCGCTGATTGACGGCGCGCTTCATCACACCTCAACGCCAGTTCAGTCCTGCGCGGCACGACGATCAAATGCGGCGCGGGCCTGTTCAAGGGCGGGCCGGTTCTCGCGTGCCCAACTTGCCAGGGCTGCCAGAGGTCCTGTCAGGCTTTGCCCCAATGGGGTCAGACAGTACTCAACCTTCGGCGGGACGGTAGCATAGGCTTTGCGAGCCACCAGTCCATCGCGTTCGAGCCCGCGCAGAGTGATGGTCAGCATCCGGTGCGAGATGCCGGGGATGCGGTGCTTCAACGCATTGAAACGATGGGTGCCTTCTGAGAGATGGCCACAGACCATGACCGTCCACTTGTCGCCAATGCGTGCAATCACCTCTGCTAGGCCGCGACATTCAGCTTCTACATTTTCCATTGCTACTCCTTGGGGCGACAGGAACCTGGGTGTTCTTGACGCATGAATTCATGCGTACTTGTTAGCTTATAGGAACAAATTTATCCTAAAGAACCATAAATAACCATGGAATCTGATGATGAAAATAGGTGTGAGCGGTGCCAGCGGCCAGCTCGGTAGCGCAGTTGTTCAGGCGTTGGCGGAAACGGTTGCGGCCGAAAACTTGGTGGCGATTTCGCGCACCCCCAACACCGATCGAAACTACGCAGGTCGCTTAGGAGACTACGACCAATCCGAGACATTGGTGGCGGCCTACCAGGGCCTGGATCGCCTGTTGTTGATTCCGGGGGCTGATCTGCGGCCGGGGATTCGTTCGCGCCAGATGTTGGCGGCCGTGGATGCCGCTGCACAGGCCGAGGTCGGTCACGTCTTCCTGTTGTCGGCAACCGGGACGCAGCGTGAGGGGGAGTCCGCCGTTGGGGCGGCGTATTGGCACAGTGAGCAGGCGTTGATCAAGAGCGCGATCCCCGCATGGACGATACTGCGTATGAGCTATTTTTCCGAGACGCTGGTCGAAGAGGTGCGGATGTCTTTGACGGCAGGCGGGCTTGCGATGCTTGAGGACAGCCGCGTCAGTTTCGTTTCGCGCGGCGACGTGGCCAAAGCTGCCGCCGCCGCATTGACCAGCGAGGGCCACGAGGGCGCCATATATCAGCTGACAGGCTCTGAAGCCCTGCGTGGCGAAGCGGTCTGCAGACTGGTCGCGCAGCAGATCCAGCGGCCCTTTGCCTTGAACGTTATGCCCGCCGAGGTGTTGCGAGCCGGGTTGCTCAAAGCGGGTCTGCCTGACGTGGTTGCCGATGCCGTGGTATCGATGAAGGCGCGGCAGGCGCGTGGCGCCTACGACATCGTCAGCGGTGACATCGTGCGTTTGACCGGAGGCACGCCGTGTTCCCTAGCCGAAATTCTGGCGAGTATCGCCGGAGGACTGGGGCAGTCGTAGCACCGCACTTGCTGGGTGCTTTGCTGCGCCATTCGACGGAGGTCCGCGCCACCGGTGCAAGTAGGCTTGGAATTGCGGGTACATGACCACGCTGGTGGCGTAGTTCAACAGGAGGTCAGGTCCAACTGGATGTCGGCGTTGCAGGGCACTCGACCAGATGGCTTTCCAGGGCTATGGCGTCCGGGGCGGCTAGCAACTGTGTTTGAGCGGCCTCTCGTCACAATCACCAACGCTATCCTCAAAAGCGGAGTGCCATGGCGCATTAGCTCCGCCGCTTAAACACTGTTGCTAATTCAGACCGTCACGAGACTCAACGAAAGTGCTATTCCTCTCACTGTCGAACCGATCGCGTGCCGTTCTGAATGCCGCAGCGTTGTCAATAATCCACCGCCAAAGAGGCATCATTCCTACGAGCAGCCCCTTTCCCAACGGAGTGAGAGTATAATCCACCCGTGGCGGGACCTCACCGTAATCATGGCGAATAATAAGACCGTCGCGTTCTAACTGACGAAGAGAACGCGTCAACATACGCTGCGTAACCCCATCAAGCCGCCGCGCCAGCTCTGCGTGTCGCAGAGTACCAGCAACACCAAGAATATGGACAATACCGAGTGACCATCTGTTGCCGGCATGCGCAAGCACTTCTCGCTTCAACCCGCCATCGTTGTCACTGAGAGCAGCACAGGCTGCCTGCGACTGAGCCATCACGGCATCGAAGTCCAGATTATCGAACGGTATCACTCGTGTACCTTCTTCGCTTTCCCGCATCGCGTCTTATTTTAACTTCATAACCAGAAGGAATTCCTGATGCCAGCGATGAAGACCCCTGTCATTGAAACCCTTGTCATCGGCGCCGGAGAGCTTGGTCAGGCCGTCATCACCGGCCTGCTTGAACAGAAACCGGAATGCGCCCGATCGATCAGCGTTCTTCTCAGACCATCAAGCGGAAGCTCCAGGACGGATATTGCGCGACAATTAAAGCAAAAAGGCCTGCAGATCGTTTATGCTGATCTTGCGACGGAAACGGTGGAGGACCTCTCCGTCCTCTTCGCCAAGTTCAATACGATTATATGTTGTACCGGGTTTGTTGGTGGTCCCGGTACACAGCGTAAAATTACCAGTGCCGTCCTGAAGGCTGGGGTGGACTGTTATGTGCCGTGGCAGTTTGGTGTCGATTACGATGTTGTTGGACGTGGCAGCGGGCAGCCAGTATTTGATGAGCAATCAGACGTAAGGGACATGCTGCGCGGTCAATCTGCGACCCGATGGATAATCGTTTCGACAGGAATTTTCACCAGCTTTCTGTTTGAGCCAGCTTTCGGTTTGGTGGATTTTCAAGGTGCCAAGGTTCGCGCACTCGGCAGTTGGGATAACCGCCTGACCGTGACCACTTCCGAAGATATAGGACGACTTACAGCGAGCATCCTCGCCCATAAACCGCCGATCCAGAACGAGGTGGTTTACGTTGCCGGGGATACGTTTTCCTACGCTCAGCTCGCCGGAAAGATGGAGCACTATCTCAGCCGCCCTGTCACTCGGGAGTTGTGGGAAATCGACTGGCTACGCGCAGAAGTCGCTGCACACCCTGACGATGGAATACGGAAATACCGTCTTGCTTTCGCACGCGATACGGGCGTGGCTTGGGACAAGGTTCGGACTTTTAACGCTTTACAGGGCATTGAGGTGACCGACGCCATAGCCTGGCTAAAACACCAGCAACGTCATGTAGCGTAAACATCTCACTGTTTGCGACATCTGAATTCCGGGAGACACAAGGTCTGCATCAATCCTAGCCATTCGCCCCCTTAGTTTACTTGCAGAGCGTCGCCGGAGCATGCCGTTCTGCTAGCCTCTGATGGAAGTCAGCATGAAGTGCTGCAAGTGTAATCTGGCCAAAACGCGCGAGAAGTTGGGCCTTAACATCCGCAAGGACGCCACTCATGGCGTGGTTAACGGCTTCTTCGACAAGGCACTCAGTCTCCACACTCCGGTTCCCTATGGCGAATAATCTTGGAGCATCAAGAGCCTCGTAAATATCTTGCAGCGTTACCTGATCCAACTGGCATGAAAGCGTCCACCCGCCGCCATGTCCTTTTTCGGAGTGTACATATCCATGCTCACGCAGACCGCCCATAAGACGTCGCACAACCACGGGGTTGGTGTTAAGGGCGCGAGCCAGAGCTTCTGACGTCATGGGACCACCTGCTTCTGCCATATGCAGGAGTACGTGGAGCACACAGGATAATCTGTTATCTTGTCTCATGTAACTTCATGTGTTGCTAGAGTGTAATTTCGTCAGTATATCATGAAACTCGAAAAGTGACATGAAAGTGCGTGCGAACACTCTTACTTCGAGGACATGCTGTATGAATTTGCTCGAAATTCTGACAGTCGGCGTCGTGGCGACTGCTGCATCCGATATCTGGCAACAGGCCCAGAAACCATTGACTGGAATTCCTGCAGCCAACTGGCCTGTCACCGGCCGCTGGGTCATAGGGTGGCGCGATGGCAGGATCTATGACCCAATGATTGGAAAAAGACCCTCCCTGAAAGGAGAGGCACCTGTCGGCTGGGCATTTCATTATCTGATTGGTGCTGTTTATGCCGCACTGTACCTCAGTTTTGTGGTGGTTATAGCAAAGACAGTCCCCACACTGCTAAATGGTCTACTCTTCGGACTTGTTACCCTTTTAGCCCCTTTTCTGTTTATGAAACCTGCTCTGGGCGGCGGTTTTTTCGGGCTTAGAGCCCCCAATCCTGAAAAAGGACTATTCCTCAGTATAAGCGCTCATGCTGTCTTTGGAATGGGACTGTATTTAGGTGAACTTTTTTACCAAGGTCTTTTCTAAAACATTATTCATATCGTGATTATAGTTTTCTATAATCACGAGGACTGACACCTGTCACTCTGCGGAAGACCTGAGCAAAGTGACTTGGATTGTTGTATCCGATCTCCAAAGCAATCTCGATAATGGAAAGATTGGTCTTACGAAGCATTTCTGATGCTTTCTGGACGCGGCGCTGCATGAACCAATCAGAGGGGGTTTGTCCCGTGGTTGTACGGAATGAGCGACTGGTGTGAAAACGGCTCATGCCACACAAAGCAGCAAGACAATCCAAATCGAATGGTTCAGCCAGATGTGCTTCCATATGATCAAGAACTCTACGCAGTTTCCATGTGGGCAAGAGAGTGGATCGTCGCTTTATCTTAGCTCTGGCATCAGCATACTGTCTTAAAAGATGAACTGTCAGACTTTCCAGAAGGCCATTTACAAATAAGGGATTTGCAATAACGGAAGATTGCATTTCAGCTATCAGGCCACTCAAAATTCCTGATATAAAAGCATCTTCCCCGCCCGAAACATCCCGCATTCGAATACGGGATGAATTCAGATTTAATGACATGGCAGCTCGATCGACAAGCTCAAGTCCAAGATAAAGATGCAACACTTCAAAACAAGTGCCTCCCTTGCCCTGCCAACGCATCAGATAGGGTGTGTCCGTCTGCGTGAGGTAAAATGTTCCTGCTCTTGCCTTGCTCTGTTCCCAAGGCCCTGTCAGCTCACGCTCTTCGACATTTGCTTCTCCGCGGATAACCCAGACAAGCAAGGGTTCTGCGACGGCAGGCACAAGAATTTCGTCTTCTTGTACCGGGCGAGTGAATATCTGGACGTCAACATCCTTCCAGACATCCCCATCACTTTGCGCGACTTTCTCCCCGGGCAGAAGTTGCTCCAGTGTCAAACTGGCAGCACGCCGAGAAGGAAGGCAGGATAAAACCATCCGCTACACTCTCTCATTTCCATGCGCGACTATCTATAGCGCAAAATCGCAATAGTTTCAGCAAGAAGCCAAGCGAGATATCTTCTGGCATAATTTACACCTCCTTCGACAATTAAGGCCGATTGAAGGCTCGTCGTGTGGAGAAGATTATGAATATTGCAGGAAAAATTGCTCTGGTGACCGGAGCATCCAGTGGCATTGGTGCGGCAACAGCGCGCAAACTTGCAGCAGAAGGAATGACAGTCGGCCTGGCGGCACGTCGTCATGATCGCCTGGAGACGCTTGTTAGTGAAATTACCAAGGCTGGCGGTCGAGCCATTCCTCTGGTGACGGACGTTACTGATCTTGTCTCGTGTCAAGAAGCGGCAAAGAGCTTGATCGCCCAATTTGGAAGGATTGATGTTCTGGTCAACAATGCGGGCCTGATGCCCCTATCCAGCGTTGACAGCCTGAAAGTGGACGAATGGCAGCAGATGGTGGACGTCAATATATCTGGTGTTCTTAATGCAACGGCAGCCGTTCTTCCGCAGATGATCGCACAGCATTCGGGCCATATTTTCAACATGTCCTCGATTGCAGGCCGGAAAGTCTTTACGGGTCTCGCCGTTTACTGCGCCACCAAGGCTGCGGTAACAGCGTTTTCAGACGGCCTCAGAATGGAGATCGGACCAAAGCATAATATCCGCGTTACCTGCATTCAGCCGGGAGCCGTAAAATCAGAGCTTTATGACCACATTACAGATGCTGATTACCGCAAGCAGATGGATGATCTTGCAGCGTCCATGACCTTTCTCGAAGGCGAGGACATAGCAGACAGTATTCTTTTTGCTCTGAAATCACCTGCACGTATGGATGTTGCAGAATTGTTTGTTCTTCCGACTGAACAGGGATGGTGAACAGAAACTGATCGCCAACTGAGCTTAGGAGGCAGGCACCCTACCGTCGAAAAGAGGCTTAAGGCTGGAAAGCCTCTTGAAGCTCGGTCACAAAGACCCGCAGCTTTGGTGTCATAACAGGACCTGCGTTATAGAGCAGGTGCATGGGTCTGTCCGGAACTGTCCACCTCGGCATAAGCCGGACAAGCCGTTTGCTTTTAATATCTGTAAGCAGGGCCTGCTCGTAACCCAGCAGAATGCCATCGCCAGCGAGTGCTGCAGAATGCAGAACACTTGAATCATTACTGATTATCCGCCCGGAGACGGTGACTGGCCGCGTAACGCTGCCTTGAGAAAAGTGCCAGGTCGTTACAGGACCGCCGGAATTTTCATACACGAGACACTCGTGGCGCATCAGATCTTCGGGCTGCCCTGGAAAACCGTGTTTTTCCAGATAGGTTTGAGCTGCGCAGATGACCCGACGATAGGCCGTCAAAGGACGACTGACCACTGTAAGGTCCGTCTCAAGTTCACCAATTCGGATCACAGCCTCATGACCGTCCATTGTGGGGTGAATCAGTTGGTCTGTCAGTGACAAATGGACTTGAATTTCTGGGTATCTTTTTTGAAAATTACGAACAAATGGCAGGAATACTGTTCGCCCGAAAGTGACGGGTACACTGACAGATAATGTGCCGCGGGGTGTGCCAAGCGTATTGGCTGCCAGACTGTCAGCTCGTTCAGCAGCCTGCAGAACAAGCCGACATTGCTCGCAATAGAGGCGTCCTGTTTCAGTCAGACTTTGCCGACGTGTCGTTCGATGCAACAGGCGAGCACCAAGGTGATGCTCCAGAGCCTCTATATGCTTGGCGACCATCTGCGGCGACAAAGTCAGATACTGGGAGGCCGCAGCAAAGGACCCTAATTCCACGACCTTGATAAAAATCTTCATGCTGGTTAACCGGTCAAGCATTCATCATCCTCAGTTGTGACTGATGTATCATATCGACAATTTATTCAGCAAAAAAGAGGAATATGCTGAAAGCTTCGAGTGATTGGCAAGTCCAGTTCTGGTGGAGACTTTCGAAATGCCTGTTTATCTTGTGCGCATGGACCACCCTGACGGCGAGGGATGGGGACAGCATGTCGCAGCACACGTGTTGTATCTCAGGCGCCTTATTCAGGAAGGCAGCCTGCTGGCCTCCGGTCCGTTGAAAGGGACCTCATTGCGCTCCGGCTTTCTGATTATGAAAGGCGCCAATCGGCAAGAGATTGACGCGATGATTGCCGGTGATCCCTTTGCATCCGAAGGTTTGATTTGTGATCTGCGCATTGAAGAATGGGACCCACTATTCGGGTGCCTGTCAAACCATGCAACAGGCAAACTCCCGCAAGAATTGAAATCTCTTTTCCCTTCATGACGACAGCGCTGTGTTTTTTAAGAAATAAAAACGAAAAGAGAGCCTTGGGATTGTGAACGATCTGGAGGGTTCGAAAAACCTTCTGGATTTGAGGGTTCCTCTGTGATTCCATCTCTCCTGCGTTGATTGGGGATGATGGCAGATGAAGCAGCCTGGTTTCTTTGATGTTGAAGAGCGGCTGGCC
>NZ_JAGEKJ010000032.1:0-9315 GCF_049887835.1 Gluconobacter sp. NFX36
ACCGGGCCAGCCGCTCTTCAACATCAAAGAAACTCGGCTGCTTCATCTGCCATCATCCCCAATCAACGCAGGAGAGATGGAATCACAGAGGAACCCTCAAATCCAGAAGGTTTTTCGAACCCTCCACCTTCATCTCATCCGCCCATTTCAGGATGGCATGGGATGTGAACTCCGTACCGTTGTCACTGACAATCATGAGGGTTTGCCATATCTTTCCACCAGGGCCGTCAGTTCCCGCGCCACACGTCCACCTGATAATGATACCGAAGGCTGTTCTGATTCAGTCCTTGGACGGAGGGTCGGGTATGGCTAGAGCGATTGCTTTACGGACGGATTATACGGCTGATGCGCTTCGGTGGCTGGCCGCTCGTACACGGGATGCGAATGTTGCAAGGCGCCTTTTGTCTCTGGCTGCGGTGCGTGAGGGTAGCAGTCGAGGCGAAGCGGCGCGGATCGGTGGCATGGACCGGCAAACCCTGCGGGACTGGGTGCTCCGGTTCAATGCTGCAGGCCCAGCCGGCCTGCGGTATCAATGGTGCAATGCCTCTGTCTGCCGCCTGACGGCGGACCAGCAGGCGGAGCTCTCGGCATTGATCGTCGCCGGACCTGATCGTAACCGAGGCTGTGTGGTCCGTTGGCGCAGTATTGATCTGAAGCGGGTGATTGAGAAGCGTTTCGGTGTTTCATATCACAATCGCCAACGCTATCCTCAAAACTGGAGTGCCATGGCGCATTAGCTCCGCCGCTTAAACACAGTTGCTAGAGACTGAATCAGCAAACGGTCTGATCGACTTCCGCAGAACTTCAGCAGATATCCTCGCTCATATTGCAGCCGCTTTGTTCCACGCGCTCATCCGCCGGGATAGAGTCTTCGGCACGATGGCTCCCATTCAGGCGATACGGTCAAACATAGATGAATAAATTCAAATAATTTTATCTGGACGCTGTCCACATGGTGAATGAACTATTTCAATAGTTCCTCTTCACGAGGCTCTTTTGAAATACTTTTCATAATGAGCCTCGTAAGGCGCTGCGCGAATTCAGCATCAAGTTTGCCTCCCAGAAGAAGGTGATACCAAAATGCACCATGAAACGCGGCGACCGCCATTTCCACATCGGCATCTTCCAGGATTTCTCCGTTTGCAATGCCGTCACGAAAAATGGTGGCGACGATTTCCGCTCTTGGCTCAACAAAACCGGCCCGGAAACTCTTTAGAAATTCGGGATCGTCCTGCGCGGACGCAATCAGGTTCCTGATCGCAGGTCCATCCTGCTGCAAGTTCCTGAACACGTTGACCAGAAAATGCAGCAACCGCTTCTCGGCGCGGCCGTCCGATAGAACGTCCGCATCACCAGCGCTTTCCAGGAACGCGGCCAGAACGAGTTCAGCCTTACTCGGCCATCGGCGATAGAGCGTCTGCCTGCCAACACCAGCCTCTGTTGCAATCATCTGGATGCTGACACCGCAATATCCGTGTTGCAGGACGAGCTGCCGGGCTGCCGCCAACAGGCTTGGCCCAACTTTATTATCGCGCGGGCGCCCCGGAGAGCGAGTAGAGGTTGTCATTTTCGTCATTGCGGTACGCCGGTCTCGTATATATTATGATACCTTGGTCTCGTATTTAGATTGCCCAAACAGGAAATGTCCATGTTAAAGCGAAGGGGCGTCTTTGCTCTGCTCTGTGTCGCATGTCTGACGATCATGGTCGGCTGCGTTATCGTACCTGGCCTGCCCGGCATCGCGACGGCTCTCGGTCTCTCCCAGGAAGCAAGCTGGCTGGTCACCTTGCCCTCACTCGGCGTAGTGATCTTTGGCCCCTTTGCCGGCCACCTGATTACACGCCTTGGCTCTCGCCAGGCCTTGCGTATTGGCCTCGCTCTGTACGGAGCGCTCGGGCTGGCATGTATATGGCTGAGCAACGCAGTATTGATCTTTTCTGACCGGCTTTTGCTCGGGGGAGCAACAGCGATCGTGATGGCTTCGGGCACAGGGCTTTTATCCGATTTTTTTGAGGGACACGCGCGGCTCAAGATGATCGCACTCCAGGGCATGGCCATTGAACTGGGAGGCGTTATCTTCCTGTCTCTGGGAGGACTCCTCGCCAGTATGGGATGGCAATGGCCGTTTTCGCTCTATCTGATGAGTTGGGTCTTTCTCGTCCTCGTCGAACTGTTCGTACCGTATCCGCCAGTCAAACCCGTTGCGTCACCCCAAACAGAAGCAGATCGAGGTTCTGTTCTGGGCAAACTGGCGCGAATATATATAGCCGCTCTCCTCTCCATGACCGTGTTCTTCACAGCGATCATCTCCTTGCCCAGACGGCTGGAAGGCATTCACTTCTCCGAGGCGCAAACAGGGTATTTTCTGTCATTCGTCTCTCTTGTCGCTGTAGGAGCAGCGTGGTTTCTCCCAAAAATCTGTCGGCGTATCGGGGAGCAAAACACTTTGCGGGCGGGCTTTCTGGCCTATGCAGCCGCCCATGCACTTTTTGCTTCCATGATGACGGCAGTCCCGATGATTGGCGCTGCAATCATGCTCGGGACCGGTTTCGGACTGACAGTTCCCCTCGTCAATCACCTGACGATCGAACGCACCCACTCTGTCGAACGCGGCTCAGCACTTGCCTACCTGTCTGTTGCCATTTTTATGGGGCAATTCCTGTCATCGTTTTTGGAATATCTCCCTGGCAATATAAGTTCTGCCTTCATAGCCGCCATTATTCTGGCTTTGGGCGGCGTTGCTGTCTCTGGTCGGCCATCGTTGTAAGAAACTGACCAACCTGCGGCGTTTTGCGACACCATCAACTATCCGTCGATCGGGTCTTCGTTCTCTTCAGATCCCAATGATCTGCGATACACCCCATTCAAACCCCTGCGCAGCAGCTCCTGCTGCTCAGCCGACCCGTCGACGGGCAGAAGGGTGCGCCTGGCAATCATCCAGCGACCTTTGTGCCGTTCAAGCTCCCAACGGTTCACGACCACGCGGTGAATGCGGTATCCCGTCGAGGCCCCATGATTTGGCAGTTCGCGTCGATGACCTTCATGGTCAAGATGAATAATCATGAGGTAGGATGTGACAATCGCGACGTCACCCCGCAGATCGATAAGCGGCAGACCAGTAAAATGGGCAAGGCCGCCTAGCAACTGTGTTTAAGCGGCGGAGCTAATGCGCCATGGCACTCCAGTTTTGAGGATAGCGTTGGCGATTGTGATGAGGCGCCGTGCGATAGCGACGATCACTAGTTTATGTGGTTTACCCCGCTCTTTCATGCGCTTGGCAACAGCTTTCAGAACTGGATTATGGCAGGCAGCTGCCAATCCTGCCTGGAACAGCACGTGGCGGAGAGATCTTCTTCCCCCTGAAATGACCCGTTTCCCACGCATCGCGCCACTATCATGAGCCATTGGCGCAAGTCCGGTCATGGCAGCGGCTTCTGTCGCTGTCATGGGGCCGAGCTTTGGCATTTCTGCGAGAAGCATGGCGACTGATACCGGGCCCATACCAGGAATGAAACGGAGAGGCTCTGCTATGGCGGAGAGTTCTTCTGCCTTTGCGATAACGCTTTTCAATCCGTTGTTCAAGCTCGCTGATCTGGCTTTCGAGAAATGCTTTGAGACTGCTGTCCATCTCCTCCAGTTCAGCGCTCACACCTTGCTTGCGGCGCGCCGAAATCTGGGCAGAAAGCCGTTTACGTGCCTCCACCATCTGAGCTCTGCGCACCGTCAGTGCCCGCAGAAACTGGAGCTTCTCATCCGGCAGTGTTCGTCCTGCTTCTGGACGAAAAGCCATAAAGCGCGCAATCAATTCCGCATCGATCTGATCGGTTTTCGCGCGTTTCCCCATGGCGAGTGCGAAAGCTTTGATCTGTGCTGGAGGCAACTGGACGGCATTGAGTCCCATACTGATGAGAACACGCCAGAGTGCCCATTCCTGTCCACCGGTGGCTTCAAATCCAACCGTGAGACCGTCCGGCATACTCTGAAGAGTTTCCAGTAATCTGGCATGGCCATCAGGTGAATTCTGAAAACGAAATCTCTGCTTTTCTGGCAGGCAAAAGCCATCAAGCCAGTCTCGAGACACATCTACTCCAATGACCGTTTCCGAAGACATATCACTCTCTCTCTTTCTTATGTTCGCGGTCCCGGAACCGGGCCGCCGTCAACTGTTCGAGACGGTGAAGAGAGGCGAGATCAGCCTGCTAGAAAACGTGGTCAGGCTACCAGGTGTTAAGCGCTGTATCTCACCTCATGAACGACCCTGGCCAGGGTCGTTCATGAGGCCATCATAACAGGCTGGAAACACATAAGGTGTTTAGTCCCGGGGTTTGATGGTGTGGTATTTTCACGCGAGTGGAAGGAAGCCTTATGGGACAGATACGTCATGGCAGCGCCACGACCACGCACGCCGTGCGAGCAGCAATACAGCGATCGCAGGCTTCGCTCGCGACGCTGAGCAAGAAGTTCGGGGTCAACCCGAAAACAGTTGCAAAGTGGCGGAAGCGTCAAACGGTTGAGGATCAGAAGACAGGTCCCAAAGAGCCGCGATCCACAGTTCTGTCCGAGACGGACGAAGCAATGATCGTGGCGTTTCGCCGGCATACGTTGCTGCCGCTGGATGACTGCCTTTATGCCCTGCAGGCCAGCATTCCCCATCTGACACGCTCGGCCCTGCATCGCTGCCTGCAGCGCCACGGAATATCCCGGCTTCCGGATATCGAGGGAGACAAGCCCAGACGACAACGTTTCAAACGCTATCCCATCGGCTTTTTTCACATCGATATTGCCGAGGTCCAGACTGCTGAAGGCAAGCTGTATCTCTTCGTCGCCATCGATCGGACCAGCAAGTTCGCTGTCACACAACTCGTCGGGAAAGCCGATCGGAAGACCGCCTGGGAATTCCTCGAATATCTCCTGAGCATCATTCCTTACCGGATCCATACCATTCTGACCGATAACGGCATCCAGTTCGCTGATCAGCCCCGTAACCGCAATACGGCCTGGTCTCGCCCCATGCGTTTCGACATGATCTGCGAAGCTCACGGGATCGAACATCGTCTGACGAAACCCAATCATCCCTGGACGAACGGTCAGGTTGAGCGGATGAACCGGACAATCAAGGAAGCAACCGTCAAACGCTTCCATAATCCAACCCATCAAACCACGGGACTAAACACCTAGATGATTTGGAGAGTCTTAAGTAATCAATTTTTCGTTTGAAGCGAAGGAGACTAATCAACGATGTCTGCTTGTTTGTAATAGGATCTAAAAGCAGACCTTTCGCTTCCCCCCCCCCAAAGCCGCTGCACAACCGATAAAGGATTGTGGGTCTATGCGGGGGTGTAATTCCTCACGCCCGGAATGGCAGAGGCGATGAAACCATCTTTTCCAGAGTTGTTTTTGTCCGAGGACAAGGGCTCCAAATCAGCACATAGGAAGAGCATTTTAGAGACGATTTCATGCATACTACCCTATGTCCGATAAAGTAAATTAACGGACATAGATCAGGAAAAAGGGGAAATTTTTGTAAAAAGGCCGAGAATTACCTTTTAAGCGTATTAGGGTGTCTCAGTGCCAAGATCGTAAGAATTCTGGTGCGCGCGTTACATAGAGGCTTTTCTGTTTTATCCGCCATTATCCGGCTTTTTTTTAAGTGCGGTAAGAGAACATTACTACGTGTTATAAGGACAAAAAACAGTCCCTAAAACTCCGTAGAATAAGCCCAAAAGGGCCTAAAGCGGGCCTCTCAGCCCTTCGAGGAGCGGATCCAGTTCAGCCAGGGACCGAAGGCCGTAGGTCACGAGGAAAGTCTCGGTCGTCCCCCAGAGCTGGGGCTGACCCGGAACGGATTTGCGTCCGACGCTGCGAATGAGGCCCTTCTCCTGCAACAGCGTCAGGGTCTTTTGGGGCAGGGCGGCATCTCGGAAGCTTTCGATCTCGGGTCGGGTGACCGGCTGACGCGCAGCAATCAGCAGCACTTCGAGTACGGCGCGGGGTAAACGCTCTGGTGGTTTTTCTAATGCCTCTGTCAGGGCCTCTGCGAGATCGGGGGCGGTACGGAACATCCAGCCGTCTCCAACCGCGACGATCTCAAACCCCATCCCTTCGGTGCGCCTGGCCACCTGGCTGATGATCTGAGAGATTTCCACGTCCTCCCCCAGAGCCCGAGCCAGCATCGTTCGCGAAACGGGACCGCTGCTTTGAAAGAGCAGGGCTTCGGCCAGGCGGATGGGGTCGGAGGGAGAGGCTCTCATGAGTCGGAGCATAGGGCCGGTTCGCCGCTTTCCGCCAGAGTTTGAGATAGGCTCGGGGGTGGATCTTTTCTAAGAGAGTAGGCGATCAGGACCCACGAGACGTCGCCGTTAGGCTTTGTTTTGTGTTAAAAGACAGGAATGCCGATCCGACCGGAACTGAAAGCGCTTTATCCTCCTGACTGGACCGCGTTGAGCCGACAGGTGCGGTTCGAGCGGGCCGGAGGAATATGTCAGCAGTGTGGTCGACCCCATGGACAAATCCTGCAGGTCCTTCCGGGTGGTCGGTGGAAGCATCCGGAGACGGGGTACTGGTACAATAAAAGGGGGCGGCCTGTCGCGCCTCCGGATCTCATCGCTTTGCTTCAGACCCGACAAACCAAGGTGGTTTTGGCCGCTGCGCATCTGAACCACGACCCCACGGTCAACCGGATGCGCAATCTTCGGGCGCTGTGCCAGCGCTGCCATCTGCTGCATGATCGCGTGTATCATCTGGCGCAACGGCGGCTGACGTTCCGACGACGTCTGGCGATCGGAGACTTTTTCGAAGGGATGTATCACTTCGGAATAGAGGCAAGTAAGCTCTAACTTGCTGTCTGATTTTAACGGGTAAATTGGTAAGGAACGACAAAATAAGCGGGTCCGGGAGACACTTAAACTGCGGGACTCGAACCCGCACGCTCTGCAAAGTACCAAGCAGACAACCCTCTGAAAACGAACGACAATTTCAGCCGTTACCGTCCTTCAAGGCTAGTAATCCCGCACAACCTGCGGGCAACCCGGTGGAGCAGTCAAGAGGATTACCTCAAAGAGAGCCGTCATACGGAATGTAAAGCATTGCTTGACATTCTGGGGCGTAAAGTCATACTTTCCGCTTATGGAGATAGAGAGTATCGTGCATAAAGGCCTCCGGCGTTTCTTTGAAACAGGAAATGCCAAAGGTCTGGTCGGCGATATCAACCGTTTACGGAAGATGCTGGCTTTTATTGATGCTGCCGGTTCGTTGGAAGAGCTGTCTGTGCCGCCGAATTACGGGCTGCATCCTTTAACGGGGGACAGAGCCGGAACGTGGTCCATGACAGTTACGAAAAACTGGCGGTTGACGTTCAGGGTTCGTGAAGACGGTGCTCTTCTGGATATGACATTGGAGGATTATCATGGCTCTTAAGATGCATTCTTCTCTGGCTGTGCATGTCGGGGACTGGATCCGGACAGAACTGCTTGAGCCGCACAATATCCGGGTCAACGACGTGGCTGAGCATTTCGGTGTTTCGCGTCAGGCTATCAGTGCATTGCTGAATGGTCGGGCTAGTCTTTCGGCGGATATGGCCATTCGTTTTGAGAAAGCCTTTGGTGTCCGGGCAGAGACATTGATGCGGATGCAGAGCACGTTTGACCTTGCGCAGGCCCGTGAACATGAAGGGGATTTGAAGGTCCGTCTGTTCTTCACGCCTGCGCAGCACGCGGTCGACTATCAGGTCGCGTAAGGGCCTATTTCCAGAAGAGCATTCAAAGAGAGCCAGCAGTGCTCAATGGCTACCCATTGAGCAGCAGGCAAGGGGGAATGCTTCCCCCGTTGACCCCCTTGTTCCTTTTGAAATCCGTCCCCTTTTGGGGGACGGAATGTCGGATTTAATGTGGTGTTAATAGAAAAGCGGCCATTCATAATGTCGATCCCGCATCTAGCAATTGTGTTTAAACGACGGGGCTAATGCGCCACGGCAGGCCTGTTTTCAGGACAGCATTTGCGATTGTGATGAGACGCCGTGCGATAGCGACGATCACCAGTTTATGTGGCTTACCCCGCTCTTTCAGACGCTTGGCAACAGCTTTCAGAACCGGATTATGGCAGGCAGCTGCCAATCCTGCCTGGAACAGGACGTGGCGGAGAGATCTTCTTCCCCCTGAAATGACACGTTTCCCCCGCATCGCGCCACTATCGTGAGCCATTGGTGCAAGTCCGGCCATGGCAGCAGCTTCTGTCGCCGTCATACGGCCGAGTTCCGGCATTTCTGCGAGAAGCATGGAGACTGATACCGGGCCGATACCAGGAATGGAGCGGAGAAGTTCTGCTTTCGCGGAGAGTTCTTCTGCCTCTGCGATAACGCTTTCAATCCGTTGTTCGAGCTCGCTGATCTGGCTTTCGAGAAATTCTTTGAGACTGCTGTCCATGTCCTCCAGTTCAGCGCTCACACCCTGCTTGCGGCGCGCCGAAATCTGGGCAGAAAGCCGTTTACGTGCCTCCACCATCTGAGCTCTGCGCACCGTCAGTGCCCGCAGAAACTGGAGTTTTACATCCGGCAGTGTTCGTCCTGCTTCTGGACGAAAAGCCATAAAGCGCGCAATCAATTCCGCATCGATCTGATCGGTTTTCGCGCGTTTCCCCATGGAGAGTGCGAAAGCTTTGATCTGTGCAGGGGGCAACTGGACTGCATTGTGTCCCATACTGATGAGAAGACGCCAGAGTGCCCATTCCTGTCCACCGGTGGCTTCAAACCCAATTTTGAGACCGTCCGGCATACTCTGAAGAGTTTCCAGTAATCTGGCATGGCCATCAGGTGAATTCTGAAAACGAAATCTCTGCTTTTCTGGCAGGCAAAAGCCATCGAGCCAGTCTCGGGACACGTCTATTCCAATGACGGTTTGCGCAGACATATCACTCTCTCTTTCTTATGTTCGCGGTCCCGAAAGCGGGCCGCCGTCAACTGTTCGAGACGGTGAAGAGAGGCGAGATCAGCCTGCTAGAAAACGTGGTCAGGCTACCAGGTGTTAAGCGCTGTATCTCACCTCATGAACGCCCCTGGTCAGGGGCGTTCATGAGGTCATCATAACAGGCTGGAAACACATAAGGTGTTTAGTCCCGGGATTTGATGGGTTGGATTGATGATGAATCTTTCTGGCTCTGAAGTCCAGATTTTACAGACGTATTCGTAAGGTGTGAGGCCACTGAGGGTCTTGAGTCTTCGCCCGAAATTATAGGCTGCCATGAAGTCGTTGAGGTGTGTCCTCAACTGCTCATGACTGTCGTAATGGAAGCGTTTGACGGTTGCTTCCTTGATTGTCCGGT
>NZ_JAGEKJ010000033.1:0-8346 GCF_049887835.1 Gluconobacter sp. NFX36
TGAACTGGCCCCACTCCATCTCCCACTGGAGTGAGGCAATCAGTTTCCCTCAGAAGCCTTGGCCTGTTCTTCCCGCTCGGCACCGACGCGTCCAGCCGCCATCAGGGACAACGTGACAAGGGCTGGATACTGTCCGCCGGACAGCATGTTGCGGAATTCATCCACCGTCAGATCCTGTCCGTCGTCACCTTCCAGTCCCTTGACGCCCAGTACACATTCCTGCGCCAGCGCCTTGCCCTGGCACAGATCATCGTTGGACGGTGGCAGCGTGTCAGGAGCATAAAATCCCGCGCCAGCCCGAACAGAGCGGTTCAGCTCGCGTGCTTCTGCCAGACGCAGCGCATACAGCGTGTCACGATAGGCGGGCGTAAAGCCGCGTGTCGTGATGAAGAACGTGTTGCCTTCAGGGCCGACTTCGATTTCCTCGCCCTGAGAGACACGGTTACGGTCGCGGGAGAAAGCACTGAGCTTTGCCATGTTAATTTTTTCCGTTTGATTTGAGGGTACAAAAAAGCCGCCTCGGAGGGCGGCGAATGATCACGTCAGGCTGAATAACCCCACTGGGTATCGATCCAGGCAATCCGTTTCGTTGCATAATCAATGATGTAGGAAACGCTTTGCTTACCGGGGTTGGCGCGCACGTCGATTGATCCTGTAGCGCCATTAATATCCCAGTTTGCGAGATCAGCCTTCATCATGTCAGGGTCAATTTTGGAGACGTAATCGACAATCCAGGACGTGATTGTCTTTGCGTCGATAACGCCCGCCCGCCTAAGTTCGCGCCATCTGGCGCGAAGCTCAGGACGAAACTTGTTGAATACCGTGTTAAAGAAGCCCGGATTATGGTCTGCCTTCGAATTATTCCCCGTCAGGAACCCTATATTTTCCGCGTCCGATCCCACCCCATTGATGGGCGACGTCAGGCCCCATGTTGCGTCTTCATCATAAGGCCAGATGTGCCAGATCCCAGACGTTGGCGTCCCGTTCCATGAGCCACCCATCCAATTGTTAGTTAGAGCATCCATAGACCCGGACAGTTCAACAATCAGGATGTAATCGAGAAAGGAAGTCAGATCGATATAACTGCGATACGTCGCCCGAATATCTAATTCGCCACTGTAACACTTCTGCATCCAAGTGATAAATCGGGCAGACGCATCATTTACATCCTTGTTGATTGTGGAAACATCTGCACCTGTATCGTAGTTTTTTCCTAGATCGGGGCTGGTGAAATCCCATTCTTTGCTTGAGAACGCGCTCGTCCACATATCAGCAGCCTTTTGAGGCTGGATCAGAATATGTTGATCGTTTCCGTCGTCCATAAGATAAGCGTCAGGGTCATTGCTTGCCCGAAGGACGTACAATCCAAGAAAGCTGCCATTCCGCCAAATTTCCACAGGAAATCCGGTTGTAGAAAACAAGGCCGATGCATGAACCCCAAGATCGGTCCTATCGAAATACTGATATGCAGAGAGGGGTGCCAGACGGCCGTTCGGGTACGAATGCATCTGCCTCCAGACATGCGTTGTCAGGCTATCACGAACAAGTGCCCTGTCAGTTCCATAACCCTTCACGTCGATGCTGGACATAGGAAACCAACTGCCAATTTTGACTGCCAGTTTGTTACCAGTGACCGAGTTTCGAAGCTTGAATTTCCAGTTCTTCTTATTCGCATACTGCGAAGTCTGGCCCTGCACCTGCCACGTTCCAGAAGCCGAAAACAGGGGCGTCGAGCCGTCGAAGACGGTGACCGACATGCTTGGCGTCGTGCCAATGTCCGGTAAGTCGCCTTGCACGACTATGCGCCACGGCTGGTTGGGTTTCGGGACGGTGATGTAGTCCCAACTCTCGCTCGGGTTGTTCGCGCCCAGCTGAACCAAACCACCATTATCGGTATAGCCGGTCGTCGGCGCAGAATACTTAGCCAAAGATCGACCTCCCGTAATAGCGGGATGCGCCATCCCACATAAATTCAACACAGCAGACTGAGCCTATACGACTATCCACGAACGCCGCACCAGACGGCCAAATTACGTTGTCCGGCCACGTAATGTCGCAATTTCCGTTTGGAGGCTGCTGGATCAGAACACGCATCTGCTGTAGTTCACCGATGTTGCCGCCTGATATTGCAATCTGACAGTCCTGATCGGGCAGGATGCGGTAGGCAATATCTCCGTAATTAGCAAACGCCAACGATAGGGACAGGCCGGGGGAAACCTGCGTCCGGATAGGAACACCGCTGGTCACGGCGTCCACCATCTGATTACCGGAGAGGGTCTTCCCACCCGCTCCGGTTGCTACCCCCGCCGAAAAATCGAGCAGGGCTGGCATTATGAGGAACTCCCTGTTGTGGCTGCTTTGGCCTCCAGAGATGCAACGCGAGCCGTCAGCGCCGTCAGGGCCATTTCCTGCGAGGCAATTTTCTGTTTGGTGGCCTCGAACAGCACACAGAGGATCTGCTCGTAGCGTAGCATCTGTATTGTTACAGGCTGTCCGCTACTGTCCATTTTCTGAACGGAACTGACATTATAGACAGGTTGCCCGTTATCGTCCTTTTCCCCAGTGTCGGTTTTTACTGTTTCGTAAACGGGACTGTTCGTCCAGAGGGCATAGTCAGACGGGTTCAGGCCTGCCGCTATGAGGGCTGCTTGCACTTTCTGCGCAATGAACCCCGCGTGGATACGCGCATCATCTTCGCCCTTCGCTGCTACTGAAGAGTTCAATTTGAACGTTTCGGAATCCAGCGAATAAATGGCGGCCAACAGCTTAGCCCCGTCAGCATAGGACGCGTCCGAAAGATCACCTACCAGTGTTTTATGTGTGGCGTCAGATGTGACTGTAACAGCCGTCTGACTGAAGATGCCACTAACAGCACGGCCGGCTTCAGCAATAGAGATGCCACCATCAACATCCGGTGTCGCGACAGTATTGAATCCAGAAAACATTTCGTATGAAATGTCATTCTGTCTTATATACAACTTGTTTGGGCTAACCCCGCCAAAGCGGTAGGCCACCGTAACGGTTCCAGATGCGGGGGATTGGGCCCACGTGCCTAACGCAAAGTAGGTGTCACTGTTGCCATTATTCCCACGAAGGCTCTGAATAATAGCGGAACCATCTGACGTATATGAAACAACACCACCGGCTGCATCTTTTTCCGCTTGCGGGATATACGTTGTTCCTAAGTTAGAAACCGCAGTCTTAGCATCTTTTGCGTCAGAAGACGCCTGGGAAGCCTCTGTCTTCGCCGCTGTAGCGTCTTCTTGCGCAATGGCCACATTCGTTGCATTGCTCGCAACAGCCGTTCCCAAAGTAGCGAGCGTCTGGTTAGTTTTACCGCCATCCGTAGACAGGGTGCAGGCAGAAAGATCGAGATTTGTAGGCGCACCATAAGCCATAATAATCAAGCTCCAGTTGTATTGGGATTGACGGCCAGTACGCCGCCATTGCTGTAAGAGCCGGGATAAAAAACAGAGCCATCCGTCATGATGACGCCGCCGTTACTCGACAGGCCGGTTGGCAGGGGCGTGGCACCTGCCATGTAGATATTTCCGTTCGTGGTTACGTCGCCTGGTAGCGTCCCAACCACAGACGGGAGCTGCCGCAAAAAGCCGTTCTCATCCACATACGTTGTGGACGCCGAAACGCGGTCTGCGAGAGATGAGATTGGGACGTCACCCTGATCAGTTCTGACCAAGGCCGCATGGTCTAGCGGCAACATCAATTTTAACGACGCACTTTGCGCCTGCGTTGCCGGAGAGACCGTCAAAGCCGAGATCAGCGTGCTACCGTCCGTGAGCAATAATGCCCCCACGGGATCGAGAGCCGCCACGCCAGCAGCTTTGCCGCGTAGAGACGACATCGTGTCTGAAGCTGCGTTCCCCGCTGCTTCAGCCTTGGCGGCCGCACTGGCAGCAGCCGTTTCGGCTGCTGCTACAGCATCGTCCAGACCGATTGCAGCACTGATGGCCTGCGCCAGAACCAGAATGGTGACCTGATTGGCACCTGTTCCACCGGCTTTGGTGATGATTCCCAGGAGCGCATCCGTGGGAGACACGCTGTCCGCAAACGGGAGGCCGGAAATCGGCTGCCCCGGTTGATTGGTTGTTGCCATGTTGTCTCTCTATGCGATCAGGAGCGTGTCTGTTGCCGATCGGAAAACCTGATTGAGCAACGAGACGCCGGCAGGGGATGTGAGGTGGCTGGCCCTGTCCGGAGACAGCAGCTGCGCCACGGAAATTTTCTGGACCTGCGAGGGGCCAAGCGTGAGAACCCGGCCATTCGGATCCGTCAGGGCATTCGGCAGAATAGGCGTGCCATCGGCCAATGCGGGCCAGTCCGGTACGTCGTCCGGGTCGCTGTCCATGTTGATCTGAACAGTCACGGCTTCCGTGTGACGGCGGCCTTGCAACGTGTGCAGGGTCAGACTGACCGGCACCAGTGTGTTCGGTTGGCCACCTGCCAGACAGACAACGGCGAGGCCGTTGACCTTGCCGCACCAGAGCACTGTTAGGTCTGAGGATGTGACAGGATCTGGCACCGTGGCAGAGACGGACACAAGTGTGTCACCCGCATCCTCAAGCCAGCGGCGGGGATCCAGTGCAAACTCCAGGACGTCAGCCGGGGCTTTGGGAGCCCAGCTTTGCCGGATCGAGGGCAGCCGGACACCCCAGAGCGGCGGCGTACTGGACGCCAGCAGCCGCAGGGTCCGCGCCGACGCGACCGTCACGCCTGGACAATGGATGTCAGCCATGACGCAACCTCATCTCAGCCGCCAGAAGCAGGAGGCGTTGCCGGGATCCGGTCGATCTTGAAGGTTCCGCCTGCTGCCAGAGGATTGCCGGAGATATCGAACGTGGCCACGATCGTGGTGTTCTTGCTGCCGGCATTGATCTGCGGGTTACGGAGGGCTGCGTTCAGGAACGTGAACACGTAGCTGTTACCAGCCGCGTCCTTGACCGTGATCGCGATCGGCCCCTGCGTGCCGGCAGCGTAAAGCTGGTACTCATCCCAGGTCTTGAAGAAAAACTGCAGCTGGCCTGTTGCCAGAATTTCGCCTGGACGGATCCCGCAGGCATCCGCATGCCCCATGCCATAGTCAGCCCCGGAGCCATTGCGGTTCAGCGTGATCTGGACCTGGCGAATACAGCCAGCGGGTGTCTTGCCCTGAATGGTCAGGCCAGAGAAGTTGCCGACCGTGTCGAAAATCCGGCCTGTCGGGGCGGCCGTATAAGCCGTGGCAGGATCGGCGTCTGCGATGGACTGACCTTTACAGGTGAAGTCAAACGCGACAGCCGAAAATCCGCCCTGGGCAAAGGTGATCTGTGCCTGCGTGCAGAAAGACCCAGGACGCACGATCCATTTGCCATTCAGCTTTTCGATCAGCGTCCAGGTTTTGACGACCGCACCGTTCTGGATCGTGTTGCTGTTCCAGTCTGCGCCTAGGACAGCAGCCAACATATCGTCGTAGGTGCCGTAAGACAGGGCGCCTGACAGCGTGCCGGACGTCGTGGTCTGCGTGACCACTTCCTGAGACGCTTCAATATCAGCATTGATTTCGTCAGGACGCTGCGTTGTCGCCTGGGGGCGGAAATTCTCGCCCGTAAATCGCGTGCTCTGGAATGTCCCGGTCGCCTGGGCGCCGTAGTTCTGTTCCAGACCGTAAGCAATGGCCGTGTCATTGGACTGGGCACCGGCCTGATACCCTGCTGTCGAGCCCGTGAAGGCCATGGTTTCACCTCATAAAAAAAGCCACCGCGAGGGTGGCTGTGTCAGAGAAAATCAGGGGGATGGCAGAGGCAGGACGATGTCCTGGTACCGATAGGTGACGGCCAAACTGAACCGAACCCAGTTACCTGTCTGGTCTTTATCGGGCGGATCGTAAGACTTCCCGTCGTAATAAAGACCTTCGGGGGCAGCGCCGTCCGGGACACGGAATGCGACTGACAGGGCCTTGCGCCGTTCGAGTGCCGGCAAGGCCCCATAACCGCGCGGCACGCACAGGTGCAGCCAGATCTGGCCGGTTTCCTCGTCAACGATCTCACCGACGCCGAGGCGATCGCCGTCCGCGCTGGCAACTTCGAATAGAACCCAAGGGTGCTGCTGGTCCTCATCGGCTTGCGCCATCGCGTCCAGCACTGGAATGCCAAAAGGGGCCATGGCCGCGGAAGCGCGCTGGAAACCGTCCATCCAGACGACGGGAGACGTCATGTTCCACCTGCTGCAAAGAGTTTCCAGCCACAGATTTCGGAACCGTCATAAACGGCTGTCGCATCTGTCAGCGTGTAGGTGCGGCCGCCATCCACGAGACGGTCATCCTTGCGAGGACGGCCAAATCCGGCTGCTTCCAGTTCATCATTCAGGATTTCCGCCACGAACGGCATGACTGATACGCCCGCTTCCAGCGCCGCTGTAGCAGGGGGAGCGGAATAGGCGATCAGGATCACGGCAACGGGAGCTGGAAGGCTGCCATTATTCGCACGGGACAGCGCCATCATGCGGCCTTTATGTCGGATCTGACGACGTCGGCGTTCTGTCTGATACCCCATTACGAAAATCCCGAAGGCAAATACCGAGAAAGCATGGCAGCCGAGTCAGCCGGTAAGCCGCCCGAAGCCGCATCCGGAGTTGCCCAAGACGTGGACCCAACGCCTTGCTCACTTTCCGACTTCAAAAGCGGATCACGGTCTTTCGCCGAATAGAACGAGCGTGCCGCTATCAGAACCGCCTGCCTGATGTCTGCTGGCATCGTGACAGCAAGAGCGTTGCCGTCGTCGTCCACCATTCCTGGAACAGCCCAGCCAGCCCGGTAGGAAACGGAATAACGCCCAGGCCACCACCATGGGCCGTGCGACGGATAAAGGATCCCGCACAGCGGATCGAAATCCCACCCGCCAGCAGGAACCGGCAGCGCTTGCCCATCCAGAAACACGTCTGCCACGGACAGCACAGGATGAACGGCCAGAATGAGAGACAACTGCCTGTCACCGTGAGCGATCCGGATGCGATCAGACCAGTCAGCCATCGTGATCTGACGCCCGATGTAACTCTGTACAGCAGATGATGCTGCCAGGAGCATATTGGTCAGAACCCCGTCCTGAGAGGTATCATTGTCTGCGATCGACAATGCCGCCTTGAAGTCGGACAGCGCCACGAAGGGCAGCGGATCCGCTGCCCGACTGGTCTGGAGTGTCGTCATGATCGTCTCCAGTCACCAGATCAGCCGCCTGTGCCACCTGTGGACGCGGTCGTGGTCAGATCAGAAAAATTGCCGTTAATCAGGGCTTCCGGACGGTAGATGGCCAGCGCAAGACGCTCTTCGGCCAGAACCGTGACCATGTTCTTGACGAAGTTATCCCGGTCTTCCGTGGAGATCGTCACTGTTGCATCTTCACGATCAAAGATCTGCGCTGCCAGTCGGAACGCACCAGTCATGAACTTGCCCTGACCCATGGCAAGGCTTTCCGCAACCGGAAGACCCCAGAGAACAGCGCCGTTCAGACCGAGAGGATTGGCGAACACATAACGAAGCTCCGCATCCTTCGTCAGCGTGATGCTGGCCCAGTCCGTCGGGTTCAGGATGTGACCCGTAGCCGGATATTCGGCCAGCGTGGTCTGAAGCATGGCCAGACGCAAACGATCGATCATCGTCTCATTCTTGACCAGGACACCAGCGGGCTGCGCGTATGCAGTCGAAGACGCCATTAGCCCCTTAATGCTAACGCCTGACCCGTCACCATTCAGAAGTGCGTCATCTTCCTTGAAGGCGAGACCGTACCGCAGACGCCCATCAATGTAGCTCTGAAGCATCGGAGCATCAGCCAGGATCTGCTTGGAGGCCATGACCCAGTGAGCAACCGTCCGGATCGGTAGGTTCTGCAGAGCAAACGCGATGTCGGACTGAGGCTTCGGTGCGGAAGGATTTTCAGCCACGAAGCCCGCATTATTCGTAAACCCGGTTTCCTGAACATAGTCGATTGAGCTGGACGACGTATTCCCCGGCATCAGAAGGTCACGAATGACAAGCTGGCGATTGGGAACCTGAATGATCTGAGGCTGACGATCCGCAACGACCAGACCGGTTGTTCCAGAAGCCCCGGTGGAACTGGCAGATGTGATATTCTTGACTTCGATCTGGAGCGTACCCTTCCAGTTCGAACCACGCTCCATGACAGACTTGACCTCATCAGACTGGATAAAGCGCTGCCCAATCGAGAGATTGACCTGCTGCTCATTCCCGTGTCCACGAGCGCCTTTCTGCTCCAGGTCAGTCAGGCGAGCAGCCAGGACGTTCATTTCCGTCAGCGCCTTGTCTGCACTCGCTTTGGTTTCCTTGGTGACTTCACC
>NZ_JAGEKJ010000034.1:0-6317 GCF_049887835.1 Gluconobacter sp. NFX36
CGGGCCAGCCGCTCTTCAACATCAAAGAAACCAGGCTGCTTCATCTGCCATCATCCCCAATCAACGCAGGAGAGATGGAATCACAGAGGAACCCTCAAATCCAGAAGGTTTTTCGAACCCTCCATTTGGAGAAATGCTGCCTTACGCAGATAACAGGATTACGCTTGATCCTCGCAGACGTGACCAATGGGGGGTTCCCCTACCCCATATCCGTTGTAGCTTGCATCCTGTCGAGAGAAACATGCTGCGTCAGCAGATTAGCGATTGTGCAGACATGATTGAGGCTAGCGGCGGCAAGGTCGACTTCTGTGTATCCCCGCTCGGTCTTGAAGAAAAAGAAGGAGGCTTTTTCCCCGAAAAATCCTCTCTCGCCCGTTGGTTTCTCCGCAAGATGTTCCCGAAGAGTATGGTTATGGGAGCCGCGATCCATGAAAGCGGAGGCGCACGCATGGGAAATGATCCTGCAACTTCTGTTCTGAATAAGTACTGTCAGGCCTGGGATGCGCCAAACCTCTACGTGACGGACGCCTCATGCTTTCCGACGGGAGGAGCACTGGGCACGACCTTGACCGTCATGGCGCTGACTGCACGATCCAGCCACCACCTGGCGACTGAACTGAAGGCTGGCCGCCTGTAAGGCGACAGGCACTTTCTAGGAAAAGCACGGAATGTCCAAAGCAATTGACACTCTACCCGAAGCCGGAGTTCCGCTGCGCGAAAAGATTGCCTACGGATGCGGAGATTTGTCATCAAACCTCATGTGGGGCATGACATCATCGTACCTGATGTACTTCTACACCGATATAGACGGCCTTCCGGTAACAGCTGTTGCATGGATTTTGTTGGTTGCCCGAACATTCGACGCATTTTGTGATCCAGCTGTTGGCTGGTTGCTCGACCGTAAAGGTGGGATCATTATTCCGAAAATCATTGGCAGGTTATCTATTGCCTTTGGCATCACGGGATTTTTATGCTTTTACACACCCCCGTTCTCTCCTCATCTACGAATTTTTTGGGCGGCTGTTACCTATATTATCTTCGGAGCTATCTACTCTTTTATTAATACTCCCTATGGAGCTTTGGGAACGATGATGACACGGTCCATACATCATCGTGTCGGTCTGAACGCATTCCGAATGATGGGCTGCCAAAGCGGTCAGATTATTATATCATCTCTGACTATCCCCGCCATACTTTGGCTTGGGGGCGGAACTGATCTGATACAACGCCAGCAAGGGACGACACGTTACGCCTTTATTTTGGCCCTTACCTCGATTGCGTTGTGGACAGTGGTTTCAAGAAATTGCCACGTTCGTTATCCAACACCGCCCACAAAACAAAATTTTCTTCGAATTTTAAAATATCTATTAAATAATCGTACTTTATGGTTATGCAACAGTCTAGTTTTTCTCCAATTTATGGGGCTAGCCTCCTTGTATGGTTTTTCTCTCTATTATGCTCGAGCTGTTTTAGGAGGATCAGAAAGCTTAGGAAGTATTATACTAACAATAGCAACTATCACAGGTTTTTTGGGGGCCTTATTTTCTCAAAACATAAATAATATCTTAGGATTCCGCAAGACTTTTATCTTAACGATTTTTCTTCAAATATTGTGCTACACTTCATTGCTAATTGGAAATTTTCACCATACTTTATTTTTCTGTTTTTTTTCTTTATTGACGGGATCCCAAGGCATTGCCTCACCTCTATACTTTACACTCCTGTCAAGTGCGATTGATGATGGCTTAAAGAAAACAGGCGTCAACACTACAGGGATAGCTTATTCATTAAATACGCTCGTTACAAAATTTTCAATGGGCATAACTGGGTTTATACTGGCGTTTTTACTTTCATACGGACACTATACAGCAGATAAGGCTGTTTTCTCCATCAATACACAAAAATGGATTTCAGACGGATTTTTAGGTTTGCCTCTTGTGGCAGCATGCTTACAATTTGGATTAATTGTCTTATGGCCCCGTAAAGGTGCACTAGGATCTGTTAGATCTTGAGGCAAAGCCAGCAGAGTTTCGACCAGATGACCGTATCTGCAAGCTCATTTCGGGCATAAAACCAGTGAATCGTTGCGTTTTAGTGAAATGACGGGTCGCGAAACCCTGCTCAAACCTCCTCACAAAATCAATTCGAAATATCACTCCCATCATAAACGACGTAGCATGGTACAACCGGCAAGATGCAGAGAAACCTCATGCTGCCAAAGCATCCATACGCACGGCCAAGTACCTGACAATCATTCCAACACCATCTTGAAGAGAGACAACCTCAACAGGGTAGAACTTATCCAATTCACAAAACTGTCCGAACAAACGAAGCCGACTTCCTCCCTCCTCATCAAGATCAGCTTCCGGACTAGGATTTTTATCAATACAATTCACGTCAAGAAATCATTTGTAATAACTCCGTTTCTTTTCATTGCAAAAGCACACTGCTATCTACCCTTAAATGATAATGATTATCATTTGAATCAACCTCATTTGGAACTGCCGACGTGAACCTCCGCCCTTTAACGCGTTACGCCATAACCACTCTTCTGGCTTCCACATTCCTAGCAACGGTTGTTCCTATCCCTACCCACGCCGAAGACATAAAAAAGAAATCTTCAGACTTGGAAAAAACTCAAAAACCGGTTGATACAAAAAAGAAAAATACGACAAGAAGAAAGCGTTCAGAAAAAGATTATGCCACGGCAGCATCTGCCAAAACCGTTCAGACAGCCGAAAATATCATTGTTCATTCTCAGAGATGGGAACGAGGAAGTTATACCGCACCTTCAACAAGTGCCTCCACGGGACTCCCGCTCAGTCTGCGCGAAACCCCTCAGACCGTAACCGTCATGACCCGACAGATCATGGACGACCAACAGATCAACAGTCTTGATGACGTCCTGAACACAACACCCGGTGTCACGTCTTACGCCAACGACAATGCTGGCCGCACAACCTATCGTGCTCGTGGTTTCAACATCACCAGCTACAAAATCGATGGCATGCAGATCGATGCCACCACCAGTTTTGGAGGTGTTGGATCATCCATGAATATGGACCTGTATGAGAATGTTCAGATCGTCCGGGGTGCCAACGGCCTCCTGGGCGGAACAGGTGACCCTTCCGCAACCATCTATCTTCAGCGGAAAACTCCGACCAAAGAGTTCTCCGCCAATGGTTTACTCCGGTTGGGAAACTGGAATGAGCACCGCGTCATGGCGGATCTTAACACCCCGTTGAACCATTCTGGTACGATTCGTAGTCGATATGTTTTCACATGGGATGACACAGACACATTCCGCGTTCGTGAACACGTCAACCGTCTTGGCGCACTTGCCAATTTCGCTGCGGATCTCTCTACACGAGATACGCTAAACTTCGGTTTTCAGTATGAACGAACCCGCAATGACGGAGCTTCATGGGGCACCAACGTTCCTATCTGGTATGCAGATGGCACCAAAACACACCTGCCCCGCAGCACCAATCCGGTGGCGGACTGGAGTCAGGCCACGCGTGACCAGTACACGGCTTTCATCAATTATGACCATGACTTCTCTGCCGGCTGGCACCTTAAGGTCGGCTACATGCGGACGCAAGGCAGTTCCTATAACAATCTTGGCGTTGCTAAAATCAACAATGCAGCAAGAAATGTTGGAGGCTATGCCGGTTTCTGGAATCAGGACGGTACAGGCGCCTACCTCAATGCCCTTCACGCAGAATATGCTGACGCACGCGACAATGCGGACGTGCATATCTCCGGTCCAATGCATTTTTTTGGACATGAACATCAGATCATTTTCGGTTTTAACGGATATAATGACGAACTGACGCAATACACCTTCAGCAAAGCGCTCGGAAATTGCAGCATTCTCGGCGTCACGCCGTATTCTGGCTGTCAGTACCGTGCAGCTGGCCTTCCTATAGCCAATTGGCAAACCTGGGATGGCGCATACCCGAATTTTACGACGCATCGGACCAAAGCCAGAGAAGTCGATGTAACGCGCAACTACGGCGCCTATGCATCTGGACGTTTCATTCTCGCCAAAGGCCTTTCCCTGATCCTCGGAGGAAGAGTCAGCACCTATGAAGCGTATAGCGGAACCTACAATACACAGAACCAGTATTCTGGCGCGACAGGCACAGGGCGCCAGAACGCTGTCCTAACACCTTATGCAGGAATGGTGTATGATTTCACCAAGACCATGTCGATCTATGGCAGTTACACCAATATCTACACGCCTCAATCCAATCTCAGAGATGCCAATAACCAACCCCTCAGCCCCGTTATGGGCAAAAGCTACGAAACAGGCTTGAAAGGATCCTTTTTCAAACAGCGCCTGAACGCGTCCCTTGCTTTTTACCTGAATAGACAAAGCAATGTGGCAGAGGCGACAGGTGCCACCAATACAACGACAGGTGAATCCATTTATCGCTCTATCAATGGGGTCAAAACCGAAGGTATTGACCTTGATGCATCAGGTGAACTGTTGCCGGGATGGAATGTCTTCTTCGGTTACAGCTATCTGTATGAAAAAGGTTTGAGCTATAGGCAGGATCCGCATCATTTGGTACGCCTGACAACAAGCTATACATTCCCAGGGGCCCTGCATCACCTGACCATTGGCGGCGGCATCTCCAGCCAGACGAATACGGAATGGGCAACCAATCCTGGACGCCCTCTAGGAAACAGGAAATATGACAATTCCAACCTGCGTGTTGGTGGTTACACACTCATCAATCTTATGGCCCGCTACCGTCTGACCAAATGGCTCGACGTGGCTGGCAATATCACCAACCTGACGGACAAAACCTACGTGCGACAAGCGGGCTTCTACGATGGTATGATTTTTGGCGAACCCCGTACTTTCAGTTTCACAATCCGTGGCCATTATTAATACAAATTATAACGTCACAGGTTGCATAAAAAAGCACTACCTTACTATGAAGTAGTGCTTTTTTAAAAAAATCTCACGTCAGTGAAAGATAAATTCATTATCTAAATTATAAAATTTCATACAATTATTTATATATAATTTGAATTATACGCATCTCCTCCTTCTTTTATTATTTATGGATCTAATGGATCCCAAGGGTCAACCTTATTGCAATCTTCATTAGGAATGAAAATCGTCAAAAATTGCGTGATTCTTTGACCAACTATTCCTGGTTCACACCTCAGTTCGGTCATATTTCGGCTAAAAAAAACAGGGCTTGAGATATAAGCGCTTTGGCCCTGATCTGTCACTATAAGTGCAGGTCTATTCTTTGGAGACCCCAGAATTTGCAGGTCTCGCGAAGCATTGCGCAGGTTTGTTGTGGTGTGACGCGCATAAGGCTCAGTAACAATGCTTCTTTCAGGAACATGAAACCGCTCAATCAGAAAGTGCCTCATTTGAGCGGCTTCTACGAAATCCGTATGAGCAGGATGCACTGCTCCACCGGAAACAATTATAAAGGGAGCCAATCTTTGATTGAAGCTCTCAACAGCCAGTTTAAGACGAAATTTTCCTAACGCTGAGAGTTGCGTACGTGGGTCTTCAGGGCCTTCCCCGGGAACAATGATAGCCGTATAAGGATAGCTTTTCCAACTCAGATGGCGCGCGAAATTCAATGCTGGAGCATTCCAGTTGTTCCACAAGCCAGAGAAACGAATGGCGTCCATTCTATCATTTCCGTCGAGAAGAAAGATTGAATTCGCGATAGCATCCTTAAAAAAAGGATCAATTTGGTTACTACTCTGGAGTGAGTTTTTCAGAATATTGGCTTGCATTCCAGAAATAAGGCTAGAAAAATACTCTGCCGTTACATCGATAGAAGCAGAATCAATTTTTGGGTAGTGAGGGGCATGACCCTCACCATAAACAGAAAAAATATAATTAATGGCATCCGCGTCTCGGTTCCATTGAATTTCGTCATATTGTCGCCGGTAGTGCTGAGAGAGTCTGTGCAAAACGGTACCAAAAACTTCTCGCTCATGTGAAGTAATTTCCCATAAATGGACGATACAAACTGGATGTGGTGTACAGTTTGAATTATCGCTTAACCTTTGAAGACGCTCATGAGATAAAGTGACAATATCTGGAGTGGAAAACACTTCTTTCTTCCACGCTGCATCCGTCATAACAGTCACGAGCCGAGGAAATATTTTCTCTTGTAACTCTTGAATTTTAATATCGTGATTAAGAGATGGAGGGATCGAAGAACTGTTTGTTGATGCGCTTGTCTGATGATTTTAGTTTTTTGGCGCTTTGATTGAGGGTTTCCGGGGTGACTTTCGCTCTGCGTTTTGAGCAGATCACGGTCCATCGCCGG
>NZ_JAGEKJ010000035.1:0-6057 GCF_049887835.1 Gluconobacter sp. NFX36
ATCCTGTGCCACGAGATCCGTAACCTCCAGCACCACCAGTTCAGACCGCCGCAAGGCTCCGGCAAAGCCCAGGGCCAGGAGCGCCCGGTTACGTCGACCGATCAGGGTATCGGGCTGGACATCCAGCATCCGGCGCAGCAGATCCACGGTTGCGGGCGCTTTCCGGGTCGGGACGGTCCCAAGCGTCCGCCGCATTCCCCTGAGCGCGTCCTGAACGAGCCGGGAGTAGCTGAAGCTCTCGAACCCGGCCAGTTCATGCGCGCAGGACACGGCCGCCACCCCACGGGCCAGTGTCGCGGCTTTGCGCCCCTGCTCCAGACGCGACGCGATCCAGGCGGAAACGGTTTCAGGCTGAGCCGGAAGTGCCGTAACGTCCTGGGCGTGGCACCAGGCGACGAAGGCGCCCCAGTCAGTGCGATAGGCGCGCAGTGTGGCCGGAGACCGGGCCGCTAGAACCAGATGGTCAGAAGCGTCCTGAAGAACCGCCGGGATCGTCTCGGGGAAAAGCGGCTGTAAGGTCACTGGCCTGTCAGGCCAGACCAAGAAACAGCGCCAAGGCGCGATTGACGGAGAGCATAACGGTATCGCTGGCGATACCGAAGGTGGGGCCAATCTTGTCTCTTGAGACCGTGCTGGGCTTGTCGATCATCACCTGGGACGTTTTGCGCAGCCCGTTCCGCTCGTCTGGGGGCACCGACAGGCGGAGCAAGGGCGCGTCTATGAGGGTGCTGGTGACAGGCAGAACGGTCACAGAGGCTGTCGTCTCGAAGCGGTCAGCCTGGACGATCAGCGCGGGACGGGGTTTGCCAAGATCCCCCTGGAGAGCAACGGTGACGAAGTCTCCCCGGTTCATGCATCCCATCCGTCGAGATCGCTGGCCGCAGTCTCGAGAAAGGACATCAGCGCAGGATCGTGCCGGTCTGCCTCTGCTACCAGACGCGCCTGGCGCTGGCATTCCGCATCAAAGCCTGGTGTGCGTGTATCGGGCACCCAGATCTGGACGGGGCGCAGTCCGGCCTTGCGAAGGGTGTCACGGCGCTTCTGGACGCGGATGGCAACAGGGGTCATGGCGTTTCTCCTCTCGTTACATGTAACAGAAAAGCGCGCTGATTTCCACTGAAAACGGTTTTGGAGTCATTTCCCTTCTAGGGGCGGTACCAGGCGACAAAGGTACCCCAGTCGATGTGATAGGCGCGCAACGTTGCGGGAGACCGGGCCGCCAAGGCCAAACGATCGGCAGCAGTCTGAAGATGTTCTGAGAATATATCGTGACTGAAACTCAATTCACCCATTGACGAAAATTATTTTTTGGTTTTAGTCATTTTTTGAGGGAAAAAACCTCAAAAAAGATTCTAAAAAGAATCAAACTGAAAGAAGAATTAAAATGTCTAGCTCTGACCTCATTTCTATGTTGAAGACACAAAAAGCATCTTCTCAGGATCAAGTCTCTATGACGGTCCGCATGCCTGTAGAAATGGCTGCACAAGTCGATGGCTTGGCCGAATTTCTCAATATTTCTAGGAATGAGACGGTTCTTAAGCTCATTTCTCCAGAACTTGAAAAAGTAAAAAAAGAAATTGATTCTCTTTCTCTTGAAGAAGATGAAGATATTTCAAATATCGATATTGCCTCAGATGAGGCTAAGTTTTTTATTTTGAATACAAATAAGGGAAATAACATCGAAGATCATAATAGAATGGTTAACAATGGGCTTGCAGAAGCGTTCTGTGACCCATGGATGTTTTATATTGATAAAATCAAAAAAAATGATGTCGTTTTTCTGTATGAAAATGGAAAAGGAATTGTTTCTTATGGAAGAAGTAACGGAGTAACAGAAATTTCCAATAGAAAAAGCGATCAATCACAAGATAAAAGTCACTTCCAGAAACTAGAAAATTATACAATTCTCGAGAATCCTATTAAGGCATCTGAAATAAGATCAATTCTCGGGCGCAATATACCGTTTCTGAAGACACTGATTCATTTGTCTGATGGCATTAAGCTTCTGAAGTATATTCAATCGACCAAAAAATAACATGAGCGCTCCACCCACCAGGGTGGAGCCTTGCTGACCCCGGCAGTTCAGTAAAGCGCGAGATCACTGACTGCCGGTTTAGAACAGTTCTAGTGTCTGAGAATGGGCATTCTCAGACACTAGAAAGGACCTAAACCTGTGGCTCAAGAGCTTCCCCTCAACTTAATTGTCTTGGAGAAATCGACAACTACCTCGACTTATTGCGTCGGCAGCGGACGACGTGAAGGCAACTGTAACTTCCAGCGAATCATATCACCCAGGATTGGATAGATGTCATTATGCTTAGCACCGAAGCGCATGAAGCCGCCCTGATAGCTCCCAATGTCGCGATTACCGCTTTCGTCAGGCGGCAGATAATTGGAAAGGCCTTCTAACCCTGCTGCTGCCCGATCCTCCATGCTAAGGTTGTAGTAACGCCACATTGGATTTTCATGGCTCAGGTCGATCTCTTCAAGCGAAGAGAGCAAGCGTTCAGTGAGGTCGTCACCATTATCGGGACGACGATTACTAAAGCTAAAATCAAAAACCAGTTTAGCAAGAGCCTTCAAAACCACCGGCTGAGCAGCAACTGTTTTTTCACGCGCATGCTCTTCTCCAAATCCCTTGATGTTCCGCACAGAATCCCAGAACCAAATACCTGTTTCTGTTCGGCCATCGATCATCTGCGGAGTAGCGCCATTGATGTTCGTACGATTTAGTAAAAGAATAGCATTAACCGACACTAAATCTTTACGAACAATTCTACCATCATCATCAGACCAGTTCTTTACTTCGGTTTCCACAACCCCAATTTTAAGATCTTCTATAAGCTTTTCCTTGATGAACAAATTTACTGGATTAGAATTGTCGAACTGCAGTGCAAGGTTAGTATCGACTTTTTTGCCAAGCCTATTCAAATCATGAAATAGCTGACGCTCTTCATCTGCTCTAAGACCGAGATGCACTTCAACGGCAACAGTGCAATAAGTTCTCGCCCGCTCGAAGCATTCTTCCCAAACCTGATATTCTTCTTTTGAGATAGCTTCTCCATCCCCAAATGGAACTAGGTTTTTCCCCTTCTTCGGATAAGTGCGGCTGCTGCGAAGTCCCTCAAGGAACTCGAAAACCTGTTGCATAGCCTTACGACGGTGTTGTCCATCAACTACCCACAAGACATGCCGTTGGGAAAGAAACACCTTAAATCCAGTTGTTTCTTCGGTCGATTTGTCGAGTAAACGAATGCCGCGAATATCCGAACCTCGCACGTTACAGTCGCGAATGTTCACGACAATCGGCTGTAGCGACATGTAAGGCTGTGGACCAAGCTTCCTGAGGACATTCTTCATGTCCTCAGGCACCGGCTGGTTGCGAGCATCACGATACTCAATCGCTGCGGAGACGAGCCCCTTCAAGATGTAAGTTGCCAGCTTGTGAGCATGGACAGGGTCTAACTTACGCTGAGCAACGGTATCCCCGTCGCGCCCGGCATCGTTCGCAACCTCTGACATTCCGTAGAACTCATGCATTGGCAGTAGCATGAGGAAAGTGCGATTGCCGAGATTATGACCAATGAAAGTCTTAACCGGCTTTTCAGAGGTATCCCCACCATCCAGGACATCGTCCAAAGTGGCAAGTGGGGTGGGAAGGCCGTTAGTTGAAGGGATCATTGTGTATGCTTTCTTAAAAAGAACCTGGAATTAAAAAAATCATACCCTGGATAATAAGTCAAACCTTCCAGGGATATTTTTTGGAAATATTTTTTGGTATTTTTGCAAAAAACATGCCTTTGTTCCGCACGAATGGCAGGACAAGCTTACAAAGCTTTCTCACAGAAGCCCGCTATTGGCGCTGAATGTTGAAGTTCGCGAAGGAAACGCGAAAGGATAACGAGGTGATCCCATCAATGGACCTTTAGGGTGCACGTCGGGCTATGGTCGCCTGAAGACTATCTAGCGAACGTTTCACACCATCGCTGGACAATCGATATTCAACCGAGCAGTATGTATTGAAACGATGAAGGGGACAGCCCGGCAAGGCTGTCCCCTTCGAAACTCGCTGTTGCGCGGCGAGGCAGATGCAAAAGCGACTAAGCCCGCTTAGGCATCCGATGTATAGATAATAGACGTGGCCGGTGTTGGTTTCAATGTCTGATTAGCTGTACGGGGAAGTGTCTCGCCTGAGAAGGATCACAGGCATGACCTCTTTCGCTTCCCAGATTTGGACCCTGACCCAAGCCCGTCAGATCACAGCCAAGACCCATCTCGTCCTTCAGGCCCTCGCGAGTTTCGAAGGTTGTCGCGGTCTTTTCCCCTCTCACGAAAGCATTGCCGCTCGCGCAGGATGTAGTACCAGAACTGTCATCCGGGCGTTGGAGACGGCCTATAGTCTGGGTTTGATAGAACGGACCCGCCAGCGCATGCGACGCTCAGGACGCGTTGTGAATGGTCCCAATCGCTACCGGTTGATCGTGGTCAGCCTGGAGCAGGCCAAGGCTGCCGCAGCCCATGCGACACAACGTCTCAAAGAGGCTCTCACTCGCCGGAAACTCCGGTTTTCTTCTAACTGCCAAAATGACAGCGAATTCCATTTTCAAAGAGATATTTTCTTTGAAAAACCACGCTCCAAGAATGACTGGCTCGATCTGATCGCGTCCTGGTCCTCGAGTTGAAGTTCTAACGCTAAGATTTCCCCTCAGACGCACGTTCAAAAGGCTCAAGACGAAGGAGCTATTCGAAAGACTATCCCTTCATCTCGGCCCGACTTGGCCTTGAATGGCCCGAGACGGCCTCACTTAGCCCGAAACCCTAGAAATTCTCCCTTGAGGCCATCTAGGGCCGAATAAGGCCGTCTCAGTCAAAAAGCGAATAGGCAAGATATGTAACCCTAGGTAGGGTGACAGCCTTACTCGCATTTCATGCTCGACCGGATATAAGCTCAGACTTGAGATGTAAGAGGATCTATGGCCGAGCAAACAGAAAATCTGACCTATCGTCAGTTAGCTGACCGGCTTGGACTTTCCCTTGAAGCTGCACGTGCGCGTGTTCGTCGCGGCGGCTGGCTCAAAATCACGGACAATCATGGCACTGTCCGTGTGTCTGTTCCCGTTTTTGCCCTGAACAAGACCCCTGAACAGACTGAACGCGTAGCCCCGGACGTACACCCTGAACGTACACCCGAACACAATGGAATGTTCACCCCAGACAATACGGCCTTGTCCACCCTGCGAGACATGATGGATCTTCTCCAGACTGAACTGAATGAAAGACGCAAAGAAGTCTCAGATTACCGGGAAGAAAATGCCGTTCTTAAGGAACAGAATGCCCAGCTCAGGGAGAAGATCTCACGGATCGAGGGTGAACGCGTACACCCTACGTACACCCCGGACGTTCACCCTGTACAAAGGCCAGTGTTCACCCTGAACGTACCCCCTGAACAGACCCGGACGTACGGGGGGTACGGTCGCCGTCGCTGGTGGTGGCCGTTTGGCTAGGGATTACAGGAAGCGGTGTCCGGCATGGGCCTTCAGTAGCGAGGCGCGCCGGACATAGCTCCGCAGCACATCGAGGCTCTGATGCCGCGAGGTTTCGGCGATCAGCAGCGCATCGGCACCGGCCTCTGCTCCGGAAGTGATAAACCCCGCCCTTAGCGAATGCCCCGAGAAGCGCTCCGGATCGAGCCCCATGGCCTCGGCGGCTGTCTTGATGATCCGCGCCACCGATCGGTCCGAGAGTGACCCGCCGATCCGGCCATGCCGGTCTACGGACCGGAACAGCCGACCGGACGTGATCCCGGCCGCCTCGCACCAGGTCGTAAGATGATCTAGTGCCCGGATGGTGGAACCGTTCAGAATCCCGATCGTCTGACCGGCCCCGTATGGGTCAGTCTTGCTGCGTCGCAGCGTGAGAAGCGCACCGCCATCCTGTGCCACGAGATCCGTAACCTCCAGCACCACCAGTTCAGACCGCCGCAAGGCTCCGGCAAAGCCCAGGGCCAGGAGCGCCCGGTTACGTCGACCGATCAGGGTATCGGGCTGGACATCCAGC
>NZ_JAGEKJ010000036.1:2500-5431 GCF_049887835.1 Gluconobacter sp. NFX36
CCCCTCGCAAGAGGATCATGTACTGAATACATAGGTGCATGAGGCAAACCCGGGGAACTGAAACATCTCAGTACCTGGAGGAAAAGACATCAACAGAGATTCCGCTAGTAGTGGCGAGCGAACGCGGAGCAGGCCAATGCCTTATTGAGAAGAAGCAGAACGGTCTGGAAAGTCCGGCAAGAATGGGTGATAGCCCCGTATGCGTAGTGTCTTGATAAGGATTTGAGTAGGGCGGGGCACGTGAAACCCTGTCTGAACATGGGGGGACCACCCTCCAAGCCTAAATACTCCTTAGTGACCGATAGCGAACAAGTACCGTGAGGGAAAGGTGAAAAGCACCCCGATAAGGGGAGTGAAAGAGACCTGAAACCGGACGCCTACAAGCAGTCGGAGCCTCTTATGGGGTGACGGCGTACCTTTTGTATAATGGGTCAGCGAGTTTCTGTTTGCAGCGAGCTTAAGCCGTTAGGTGTAGGCGTAGCGAAAGCGAGTCTGAATAGGGCGACTGAGTTGCTGGCAGAAGACCCGAAACCGAGTGATCTAGCCATGGCCAGGCTGAAGGTGCGGTAACACGCACTGGAGGGCCGAACCCACGCCTGTTGAAAAAGTCGGGGATGAGCTGTGGCTAGGGGTGAAAGGCCAATCAAACTCGGAGATAGCTGGTTCTCCGCGAAATCTATTGAGGTAGATCGTCGGGTGTTTACCCTGGGGGGTAGAGCACTGGATGGGCTAGGGGGGCCCAAAGCCTTACCAAACCTAACCAAACTCCGAATACCCAGGAGTATAGCCCGGCAGACAGACAGTGGGTGCTAAGGTCCATTGTCGAGAGGGAAACAGCCCAGACCACCAGCTAAGGCCCCTAAATCGTGGCTAAGTGGGAAAGGATGTGGGGATTCCAAAACAACCAGGAGGTTGGCTTAGAAGCAGCCATCCTTTAAAGAAAGCGTAATAGCTCACTGGTCTATTAGAAACCCTGCGCCGAAAATGTAACGGGGCTCAAGCCACGTGCCGAAGCTGTGGGTGCATTCTTATGAATGCGCGGTAGCGGAGCGTTCCGTAAGTCTGCGAAGGAGGCGGGGTGACCCCCTCTGGAGATATCGGAAGTGCGAATGCTGACATGAGTAGCGACAAACAGTGCGAGAAACACTGTCGCCGAAAGTCCAAGGGTTCCTGCGCAAGGTTAATCCACGCAGGGTGAGCCGGCCCCTAAGGCGAGGGCGAGAGCCGTAGTCGATGGGAACTAGGTGAATATTCCTAGGCCTGCCAGAAGTGACGAATGAGAAATGTTGTCTGTCCTTAACGGATTGAACAGGCTTTTTGATCATTCCAGGAAATAGCTCTGGCGTATAGACCGTACCCGAAACCGACACAGGTGGACTGGTAGAGAATACCAAGGCGCTTGAGAGAACGATGCTGAAGGAACTAGGCAAATTGCTCGTGTAACTTCGGGATAAACGAGACCCAACCGTGGGCAACCATGATTGGGTGGCACAGACCAGGGGGTAGCGACTGTTTAGTAAAAACACAGGGCTCTGCGAAATCGTGAGATGACGTATAGGGCCTGACGCCTGCCCGGTGCCGGAAGGTTAAGAGGAGATGTGCAAGCATTGAATTGAAGCCCCGGTAAACGGCGGCCGTAACTATAACGGTCCTAAGGTAGCGAAATTCCTTGTCGGGTAAGTTCCGACCTGCACGAATGGCGTAACGACTTCCCCACTGTCTCCAGCATCGACTCAGCGAAATTGAATTCCCCGTGAAGATGCGGGGTACCCGCGGTCAGACGGAAAGACCCTATGAACCTTTACTGCAGCTTTGCAGTGGCATCAGGAAAATCCTGTGTAGGATAGGTCGGAGGCTTTGAAGCCGGGGCGCCAGCACCGGTGGAGCCACCCTTGAAATACGACCCTGAATTTTTCTGATGTCTAACCGAGACCAGTAAGCCTGGTCCGGGACCCTGCATGGTGGGCAGTTTGACTGGGGCGGTCGCCTCCCAAAGTGTAACGGAGGCGCGCGATGGTGGGCTCAGGCCGGTCGGAAACCGGCTGTCGAGTGCAATGGCATAAGCCCGCCTGACTGCGAGAATGACAGTTCGAGCAGAGACGAAAGTCGGCCATAGTGATCCGGTGGTCCCACGTGGACGGGCCATCGCTCAACGGATAAAAGGTACTCTAGGGATAACAGGCTGATCTCCCCCAAGAGTCCACATCGACGGGGAGGTTTGGCACCTCGATGTCGGCTCATCACATCCTGGGGCTGGAGCAGGTCCCAAGGGTTCGGCTGTTCGCCGATTAAAGTGGTACGTGAGCTGGGTTTAGAACGTCGTGAGACAGTTCGGTCCCTATCTGCCGTGGGTGTAAGAGACTTGAGAGGATTTGTCCCTAGTACGAGAGGACCGGGATGAACATACCTCTGGTGCACCGGTTGTCACGCCAGTGGCACAGCCGGGTAGCTAAGTATGGACGGGATAACCGCTGAAAGCATCTAAGCGGGAAACCCACCTCAAAACGAGGTCTCATAGAGCCGTGAGAGACCATCACGTCGATAGGCCGGGTGTGAAAGTGCAGTAATGCATGCAGCTAACCGGTCCTAATCGCTCATAATCCTCACATCAAACACATGCACAGAAATCAGCCACACTCATAAAACACCAACCTCCACCCACTCTCAAAAAGACTGGGTGGGCTGGAAGACCTGGTGGCCATTGCGAGGGCCCTACACCCGATCCCATCCCGAACTCGGCCGTGAAATCCCTCAGCGCCTATGATACTGCACCTCAAGGTGCGGAAAAGTCGGTCGCCGCCAGGTCCCCCAGCCCACTCACAATTCTCCCAAAAACCAACATCATACACACCACCGCGGGGTGGAGCAGCCCGGTAGCTCGTCAGGCTCATAACCTGAAGGCCGCAGGTTCAAATCCTGCCCCCGCAACCA
>NZ_JAGEKJ010000037.1:0-5302 GCF_049887835.1 Gluconobacter sp. NFX36
GGCGATGGACCGTGATCTGCTCAAAACGCAGAGCGAAAGTCACCCCGGAAACCCTCAATCAAAGCGCCAAAAAACTAAAATCATCAGACAAGCGCATCAACAAACAGTTCTTCGATCCCTCCAGGTGATATAGCCTCGCGCATGAATTTCTTTCAGATAACTCGTGACCGTATTGGGGCTGGCTATTCCCGTATGTTCAACCTCACGGAAAAGATTAGTTGCCGTGAGCGGCGGAAGATCCGGATTAATCTTGTGTGAAAAATGCAATGCAAGTGCGCCGTGGGTCATAACCCAGCGGCGTAAGTCAGCGACATAACGGACCTCTCGCGGCATTTGCCTGTGGATCGACAGAAGTTGCTGGTTGCAGAAATTCAGGCACTGAAGGAAGCTCGGCAGTGCCATTAAATCATCGACTGTGTAGGTTGGTGCAGTATTGTGATCGAAGGGTGCGAAGTCAGCGTATGTCATACAAATGCCCAACAAAATAATCAGGCGTTATCTTTAGAGGTCTGCTGGATGAAGGAAATCCCTTTGTCGCATTTTTGGTGAGATTCATGTTTCGGCTTGTTTTTTATGAGGCAGAGACCGAAGCTGGGGTTGTGTATTATGGAAACGCTAAATTTCATATGGGTATATTTAAATATATGGCCTTTTTTCATAAAAAATACGATAACCAAAAGTATAAAAGGCGGGTATCTGCATGACTACTGGAACATTTGATAATAATCAGAAGACCATAACGCTGACGCAGGCGATTGTCATCAACGGTAGCTATCCAGAGTACGGAAATGCTTCGGGTATGCCGATCGGACTAATTCGAACTTTCGCTTTTGATAGCGCGTCGGTATCAAATACTTTGAAAAGTCAGGGACAGATTCTTTCTATCGCGTCCAACACTCCGCTATTTGTTCTTCTCGGAATTACATATGGTGGTAATGCCTATGAAAATTTCGCTCTTCCGGATCTGGCAGGAAAAGTAGAAATAGGAAGCCAGAATGGCATGGATCAGGGGCAGGTGACTGGCGAAAGCCAAACCACATTGACCGAAGAGCAGTTTCCGTCATTATTGGGTGGCACCAGCCAGTCAGTGGATAACGCTCAACCCTCTCTGAGCGTCAATTATGTTATTCGCGTAGCAAGCGATCCGTCGTCACTGGGATTCGTGGGAGAAGTAGATGCCTTCGCAGGATCAACACCAGCGATCGCGGGTGGTGAGTTTCTCGCGGCAGTAGGACAACTAGTTTCTATCGCCAAATATCCCCAGTTATTTGCGGTTATTGGTACCACTTATGGCGGAAATGGACAGACAACATTTGCGCTACCTAATCTGACTGGACGCAGCATTATCGGAACATCCAGCACGTTAAGACTGGGGGCTGTCGTGGGAAAGCAGACAGTCTCACTGAGTGATGCGAATGTCCCCGTGTCTGATGGGGGCAGCGGTACGTCTTTTGACAATCGTGCTCCCGGGCTCGCACTAAATTACATTATCTGTATTAGCGGTGCTTTTCCTAATTCAGGTAGCGATAGTGGTCCCGTCATGGGCGAAATTCGTGCTTACGCGGGATCAGCAGCCTCCATTCCTCAGGGGTGGGTATTGGCGAATGGTGCACTGCTGCCCATTTCTCAAAATCTGGCGCTTTTTTCCCTTTTGGGTACCACTTACGGCGGTAATGGTTCTTCGAATTTTGCCCTTCCAAATCTTTCAGATACAGTTGTCGCCGGAAGCGGCGGGTCTCAGAGTTTTGGGGAGACTTACGGAAGCAACACTGCCATTCTGAGCGTATCTGATGCCGCCTGCTTTTGCCGAGGAAGCCGTATACGTACGGCTAGAGGCGATATTCCCGTAGAAGAGATCCAGATCGGCGATCACATTGTTGCCTTTGATGACGACATGACCAAGGGCACCATCAGGCAGGTGACGTGGGTGGGGCAATCGCGTGCTGTCGTTCGTTCAGGTCTACCGGATGATGAAGCTGGCTATCCGGTGCGTCTGTTGAAAGGGGCGATTGCACACAACGTTCCCTACAAGGATATGCTGATTACATCAGAACATTGTCTATTTCTGGATGGTCGGTTCGTTCCAGTACGCATGCTTGTCAATGGACGGTCGATTTTTTTCGATAAAAGCATAGCATCTTACGATTATTATCATGTGGAGACAGAGGATCACTCTGTTATTATGGCCGATGGCGTATTAACTGAAAGCTACCTCGATACCGGCAACCGGTTTGCCTTCAAGCAGAACGGCCCGGTTGTCTCAATGAGGCAGAGCCGTAATTTAACTTGGGATGATGCAGCGGCCCCACTCGAGGTTTCGCGTCATTTTGTTGAACCTCTGTTTCGGAGCTTTCAGTCCCGAGCCGATCGCGTCGAGCATGCGGGTCGGTCACAAGCTCCGATTCTGACACACGAAGATGGGTTGCGTCTCGTCACCGAAACCGGGCGGCTGCTTCATCCTATCCGCAGGGTGAAAGATCGGGTCATGTTCAAGATCCCTGCTGGCGTGAGGTCTGTTCGGATTCTGTCCAATGCCAGTCGTCCCTGCGATGTGATCGGTCCTTTTGTGGATGATCGTCGTATGCTTGGTGTGGTAGTTGGTTATATTGAGCTTTTTGAATCTGATACAACGACGACGTTAATTTCCCATTTGCAGGACGCTGACCTGTCTGGCTGGAACACTATTGAAAATGGTGCGATGCGCTGGACAAATGGAAATGCATTGCTACCGCTTTGTTCTCGGTCAGTTGGCAGCACAGCGATCATGGCGCTTCAGGTTCACAGTGCGGGTCCATACCTAGCTTCGGATAGTTACGCCGACCTTGTGACAGTGCAAGTGGAGGGATCGAAGAGCTGTTGATTGATATGCCTGACCTATGATTTTGGGCTTTTATTATACTGATTGATGGTTCCCCATTTGTGTCTTGAGCTGATTGAAAATCATCATCCGTTGTATTGCTATGCTGCGCCGCTCAACTTCTCCAGCAAGAAGAAGCGGCGCATGTTGTAGACGATATTGGCAAAGCCGATCCGTATGGTAGTTCATGGACTGCTCTCGATTAGCGGAGACGTCCGTTTTCAAACGCCTCTCTTAGATTACCGGACATTCTGCTCCCCCCCTCCCAAAAAAAGCCGCCGAGACATCGATAAAGGATTGCGGGCCCGTGCGGGGGGTGAAAATTCTCTCGCCGAAGATGGCAGAGACGATGGAAACCAACTTTCCAGGAGGCGCTATTGTCCAATGACGATGGCTCCAGGTCAGCACATTAGAGAGGCCTCTCAGGGACGATTTTTATAAAAAAGCAGAGAATTACCTTTTGAGGATATTAGAGTGTCTAAACGCCAGGTGACGCGAATTGAGCCGTTTTCTACTCTGGCGCACGGTGTGCCACACGCGGATGACCGGTGTGTTCTGAGCAATCGTGAGGTTTCGTCTATTGACTGGTGCGCAGGAAAGTCACGCTATCTTTGCTGGATGGTTCAGGTGGTCTGCTGTCTGCATCCGGCGCTGAGCATTAAGGCTTAGGAAGTACCGCCCTTCGTGGCAGTCTTTCATAAAAGGTTTTTCAATATATTTTCATAGGACTGAGCTGACGAAGCGTGTGAGTATTCTCTCAGGCATGTGTTGCCATTGCGCCTTTATTGGAGGGTCTCAATATGAAAAAAGCTTTGCTGGCATCTCTCATTTGCGTCACCGCTCTGTCTGCTTGTGAATCTCCACAGCAGATAGTGGCCCAAAAGGAAGATCACCTTGCCGCTGCGGGGTTTCAGCTCAAGCCCGCTTCGACCCCGCAGAGAATTGCCATGCTCAAGAAGCTGCCTGCTCACCACTTTGTCCGCCGTATCCACGGTGACACGGTGAGCTACGTTTACGCTGATCCAACAGTCTGTGGCTGCCTGTACGTTGGCGATCAAACGGCATACGGACGATATCAGGCCTATCAGCAACAGCAGAATATCGCTGATGAACAGCAAATGGCTGCACAGGATTATCAGGACGCTCAGTGGAACTGGGGGGAGTGGGGCCCTTGGGGCGGCGGCTTCGGACCGGGCTATGGATTTGGTCCAGGTTGGGGCTGGTAGGTCCTCGTCACTTCATCGCCGCGAGGCCGCGCACTTCTCCTGAAGCCGCTGCATAGCGTCTGGCGGCATCGGTGCGGTCATCATGGTTCTATAGTTCATGCAGGCCTCCGTTTCGTGCTTCGGAGGCCTGTGTGAACCGTTAGAACAGGCACTCAGAACGAAAACCAGTGAAGCGACAGCAGCCAGACGCATAAACAGTTCTCAAACCTGATAGAGTTCTAGAGGAAGGCCGTCTGGATCTGAGAAAAAAGTGAAGAGCCGGCCTGTATACGGATCTGTTCGGACTGGTTCTGAGGCCACGCCATGGCTCTTAAGGTGTTCCACCTTTGCGGCTACGTCCTGAACACGAAAAGCCAAGTGTCGTAGGCCGCAAGCTTCTGGACGCGATAGCCGAGGGGGCGCCTCCGGAAAGGAAAAAAGTTCGATTTGCGCATCACCAATCTTCAGGTCGCACTTCCAAGAGTTGCGCTCGGCGCGAAAATTTTCAGCAATGACAACAAAACCCAGCACATCGACATAAAAATGCCGAGAGAGCTGATAATCGGACGCTATTATAGCGACATGGTGGAACCCTAAGATATCTCCTGACGCCTGCTCCATTTGCTCTGCCTTTCTCAAAACATGATCCGATCAGCGGTAATGCCACGATCTCTCGATGTCTAACACGATGGCCCTGATAAACCGTCTAGTGCAAAGACTTTATAATGCTAGTGCAAAGACTTTATAATGGGTCATAGTTCTTATGACGGTTCTGTTTTAGGTCACGCTGACAAAAGGTCTATAAGATCTGCGTGAGATCTGATTCACCGATTGCTTCAACGAAGGCGATAAGGTGGAGTGGGGATGGAACGAGGGGATCTCACGGATCGTAAATGGGCGCTGATTGGTCCGCTTTTGCTACCCGAGCGTGGCCGTTGGGCACGACCATCCGGAGACAACCGGCGGTTTTCAATGGCATGTTGTATGTCCTGTGCACGGGTTGTCCGTGGCGGGACATGCATGAGCGCTACAGAAAATGGAACTCGGTCTATGTCAGGTTCCGGCGTTGGGCTGAATAGGGCGTATGGGATGCCTTGCTGCCAACCCTGTTGTACCTGGAGGGATCGAAGAACTGTTTGTTGATGCGCTTGTCTGATGATTTTAGTTTTTTGGCGCTTTGATTGAGGGTTTCCGGGGTGACTTTCGCTCTGCGTTTTGAGCAGATCACGGTCCATCGCCG
>NZ_JAGEKJ010000038.1:0-4496 GCF_049887835.1 Gluconobacter sp. NFX36
CGAAGCCTGCGATCGCCGTATTGCTGCTCGCACGGCGTGCGTGGTCGTGGCGCTGCCATGACGTATCTGTCCCATAAGGCTTCCTTCCACTCGCGTGAAAATAATACCCCATCAAATCCCGGGACTAGGTCACGTTGACAAAAGACCTAATCCAGAGCCTTGCTGCGGCGATATTGAGGAAACTCATGAAGGACAAGGCAGTCTTGTCGTAGCGGGTTGCGATGCGGCGCATCTGCTTGAGTTTGTTGAACATGCGCTCGATGCGGCTACGGTCCCTGTAACGCCGCCAGTCAGTGTTTTGTGGAGTGCTGCGACCTTTGCGTGATGGAATGACCGGCAGGATCCCATGCATCAGCAGATCCTGGCGGAAACTGTCACTGTCATAGCCCCGGTCGGCCAGCATGGCTTTGGGGCTCGGGACAGGCAGCGTCATCTGGGCGTCTGTGGCTTTGTAATCCGAGACCTGGCCTCCGGTAAGGACAAAGCCGAGAGGGCGTCCCTGAGTGTCACATCGGGCATGGATTTTGCTCGTAAAGCCGCCGCCTGATCGACCAAAAGCCTCCGAATGAGCCCCCCTTTTGCCCCAGTGGCCTGGGAATGGGCACGAACCACGGTACTGTCGATCATATGCAGCCAGTGATCCGTCAGGCCAAGGTCTACCAGGGTTTGCAGCACGGCATCCCACACGCCCTGTTCAGCCCAACGCCGGAACCTGACATAGACCGAATTCCATTTTCCGTAGCGCTCATGCATGTCCCGCCACGGACAACCCGTTCGCAAAACATGCAGCATACCATTGAGAAACCGGCGGTTGTCTCCCGCTGGACGGGCCCACCGTCCACGTTCAGGAGGCAGAAGCGGACCAATCATCGCCCATTCCCGATCCGTCAGATCCCCTCGTGCCATGCCTGTTCTCTCTGCTTGCTGTCCTACAGATACAAAGTGAATCAGATCTCAGGCAGACCGTATAGGACTTTTGTCAACGTGACCTAAACACCTAGACCCCTTTATGTGTGACCTCACATTAATAGGCCTGAGCATATAAACTGAAACGTGAAACAAAGATCCCAGAAGGGCTTTCGCAACGCTGTTGATCGTGTTTACAATGATAAGACTGTCTCGAACACGTTTGGAAAAATATCTCGTGAAAAATAAAGGTTTGGATTTCTAAAATGAAAAAACCAGAAATATCTAATTGTTGCTTGCGTAGAAATATTGCAGACCGACGATTTTCTTTTAAGAACGTGATAGAAGAAGACTTATCAAGTAAAATTGTTTTTGGTAGTTCTGGATTGATCGAGGAAGTTGATCATTCCGATAAGAGATATTGGAATACACATAACGGATCCATCATTATAATGGATGATAAAGGTGTAATTACCTGGGAGTCGACAGAAATAAAGGAGGAACACGGTATTACTACAGAAGTAGTTTTTTCTAGTTTTTCTTATTCAGAAAAGAAAATATCTTTAGTTCATACTGAATGTATTTCTGGTGAATACGAAGAAAAAAAATACATTAATGAAAAAAGAGAAAAAATTGTCTTTCTTAAGACAAACTACAATGTAAGGGCACTCATCCCTCGACTTATTTCCATGTACGATGTTGTAGAAGTCGAAACTTTGGATGAGGCTTTGGGGCATACTGATATTAAAATTTTCTTGAGTGCACTTGCTCTAACTCATATGGAAAAGCAAGAAGAGGTGGCTAATTTTCTTGAAAAAATATGCCAGTTTTTCCCTGTAGCAGTTTTTGTAGAGCCGAGCTCTTATGCTAAGGATTATTTGGATAGCCTAGGTTACAAAAGTCATCATGATAACTATGCCGAAAATCATTTTCTTGGCGAACTTAATGTAAATTTTTTGGCTGATATTGGCAAGAATATAGGTACCTATCGCGTTGAGCATTATGGTGGAATGGCAGCATTTGATATTCGCGAGACATGGATCATACCGAAAAATTGGCCGCATAATATTGATTATTCAGAGTTGGCACATCGTAAAAATTTCACATTTGATCGCCCTGTATTCGAGATGTCGGCTTTCGTTCTGAAGGGCTTTAATGCGCCGGTTTTTGCGCTTGATGTCGATCTGGAACTGATTGAGTTGCAGACAATTCAACCTCATGCAAGAGCCGGTTCTTTTCTATTCAATGGATTCCGTAATGCCAGTGAACTTGGTAAGGAAATTTATAAGACGCCATCAGAACGTTCTGAAGTGTTGCACGGGCGTACAATTCATTCGGCTAAGATAATCGAGGAGCAGGAAGTCTATGCGGATCATCAAAGAAAAGAAATTTTAAAAAATTGGCAAGATTTATGCAAGCCCGAGTGGCTTGATTTGTCCGTTAACGAACTTCCTCACTGTGTTGTTGGTGGATCAGGATTTATCTTTTCTGACGGTGTTCCGGTTGGAGGGTCAGAATATCTAATACCATATCTATATACGTCTATGTACCAGCCAATTTGGTCCGGACTGCAGAAGCCTCATTTAAAGCGACATATACCTGGCGTAGCAATAATAGGGTTTAATCATTTATATGATAATTACTACCATTTTATGGCAGAGGCATTAAGCGCAGCGATCCTATGTTATGATGTCTTTATTAAAAGTGGCCTTGAGAAAGTAACAATAATTACAGGAAAGAAAAACCAGTTTAGGAGGGAGTATTTTGATATAGTTTTTGGTAAAAATAAAAACGTTGAAATTATTGATCTTGATCGAGATGAATATGTTACGGCAGACAAGGCATTGTATTGCCGTCATCTAGTTGGAAGATCAACGCCTCAGCCTTGTTTAGTAGCTGAACGTGTTGCTTTACAGGCACATATTTTGAAGAACGTTGAGCTTTTTTCAGTCTCTCCCCCATCTCGTCTTATATATATATCCCGTCAAGATACAGGAGCGCGATCAATTCTGAATGAAGCTGCGCTAATAAAATGCTTGCAGGGTTTGGGATTTGAAATTTATGTCGCTACAGGAAAGTCTGTACGAGAGCAGATTGAGGTCTTCCGCACAGCAAAACTTGTGGTCGCAGGACATGGAGCTGGGGTATCAAATATGTTTTTTGCGCAAAATGATGCGATCCTCATTGAGCTTATTCAAGCCAGTTACCTGAATGTCGGTCCACTGCGGCTTGCACAAATGGCGGGTGTAAAATATCATTCAATGCTTTTCTTTGAGGATGGTGAAAATCACGGATGGTACGTAGATATTGATCGCGTGAAAAATGCAATTAAAAATTTCCTTATTGACTAAAATTAACAGGTAAAAGGTAAATTACTATGGATAACACTATTCTACATATATTTGTTTCGTGTTTTGGCACGGTTCTTTCGGTTTCTAAAGATGGAAGATTGTACCATGCCTTTCCAGAAGAAATAGAACCTAATTTATTCTGTGACATAAGCGGTAATATTATTAAATATCCGGATAATTTTTTAGAAGCCTCTGATATACGCACTGTATTTGACGGCGGGTATTTTTGCTTACGAAGCAAAGACGGTTTTCTTTGCTCAGATATTGGTGGTGCTATAGGATGGCGTCAGCATTGTCTTGAAATGGAGAAATTTACTATTAAATCGATGAACGATTATGCTCAATTAAAAAAAGAAGCTTATCCTTTTCCAAAAATAAGAAAAAGTTTTCATATAAAAAAAGTCATTCATCAGACACATGACGAGAAAAATATTCCCAATGCATTCATAGCATCCGTAGAAAAGTTAAGAACGTTAAACCCTAATTGGGAGTATATTTATTGGAATGCACAAGATAGGCTAGATTTTATATACACTTATTACGGATGGGATATTCTAGAAAAGTACTTAAAGATAAACCCTCGTTATGGAGCGGCTCGCGCAGATCTTTTTCGTTATCTTTGTCTCTATAAGATGGGCGGCGCTTACCTGGATATTAAGTCAAGTTCCAATAATGCATTTGATTCCTTTGTTCATGATGACGATCATTACCTTATTTCTCAATGGCGAAATAAGCCAGGTGAAATTTTTGATGGATGTGGCCTTGGCCCCGAAGTTTCATCTATCGATGGAGGAGAGTATCAACAGTGGAATATAATTTCTGAAAATGGGCATCCATTTTTAGAGGCCGTTATCAACAATGTTTTAGCTAGAATTGGGCGTTATAGAGAAAATTACTACGGAAGTGGAAAGCTTTCTGTTCTTCGGGTTACGGGTCCATATGTTTATACAATGACAATAAGCAATTTACTCGAAAAATTCAGTCATAGATTTTTTGACTCTTACCAATCTGGACTTATATATAGTGACGTAGATAATTATATTAAATTTTTTAAAAATCATTATTCAAATCAGAATACGCCTTTAATCTTGTAATGCCGGTTTTGCAGTCAGTTGGAGGGATCGAAGAACCTTTGATCGGGGCCATTGGATCCTGATTTCAGGGTTATTTCGTGTTGATTGATGGTTCTTGTCTCTGATTTTAGCGCTGCGTCTTTCGCAGAGCGTTGGACATTGGCTT
>NZ_JAGEKJ010000039.1:0-1775 GCF_049887835.1 Gluconobacter sp. NFX36
TCGGGGATCGCTAAGGCTCCGCCTTGGCCGCTGGAAATTCGTGAGATTTCCGCGCTCCGCACAGCAAACCAAAAGTTTGTATAAGTGCGCCCTTTGGGATTTGGCACCAAACTGGCGCACGGCAAACGAAAGTTTGTGTAAGTGCGCCCTTTCAGAAAAGGGCCTCAAACCATGAACAGCGACAAATTGATTGTGTTCGACTCTGTAGAAGCTGCTCGTGATCCAGCCGTAAGAATTGCGCTTTTAGAAACGGCAAAAGCTGATGGATCGGCCGAAGGAATGGCTCATGCTTTGCGTGTAATTGCTGAAGCTAAAAAACTGGGCGACAAGCAATCTTAGCCATTTCAATGTGGACTTCATTTTTTAGGGAAAATTCCAATGACTGTTTATGAAATTACTTTCAAAAAAGAAAAATATCTAGATTTTGACAATCTAAAGCAAGAATTCAACTTTTCACAGAAAACTAACGTTCTTAACGAGACAAATCCTATAAATATTGGAGAAAAAGAATTTAGTTACAGCCACAAAAAAACACCTGAAAAAACTTATCTTGAGCTTAAAATAATCGATAAACGTTTCATCGATTTCCTTCGAGAAGCAGATTTTGATTTTGAAGTGACCGAATCCGAAGTATGATCTTTTCAAAAGATCATACTTGCCCAGAGAGGTTCTAGGTTTGTCGTGTAGGCCGTTCTAGAATTTTCCCTACAAGAGCCATACTGGCTTCACTGGAACGCTCCTGACGGCCTCACAGAGGCCTCTCCTTAAGCATTTTTCTTGTCTCGGCACTTCTGCTGTTCCTGTTTTCGAGCGAGCGCAGAGCGGGAGCCCCGAAGGGCGCCGTTTAGGCGTCGAAAACCTGCCTCTGCACTTAGGTCAGAGTGATCTGCACTTAGGTCGAGTTGTTGGTTTGCACTTAGGTGCCTTCAGGTGGCTTTCGCTTCCCTCAGACACCATTCGATCATCTCCGAATGGCTCATCTGAGGCGGCTGGAAAACTCTTTCCGCTCTTAAAAAAGAACTAGAGGGACGTTCCTGTGCAGGTCTTGCACTTAGGTGGTTCCTGACGCTCCGCATGAGGAAACGTGCGGCCTGTGCCACCTGATGAAGCGCCGAAAGGACAATCTCGTAGGCGTTTGATGTCCTGACGCGCTTTCCTAGGGCCTGGTCATACACATAGCGGGGCGTGTGCTTCACAATGCCCAGGGCATACGCTCGGTTCAGGGCGTTGATAACGGTTCGACGACAGGCTCCCGACTTCTCGGCCATCGCCTCATGGCTGGGAAACATGGCTCCATCGTCGCCCATGAATTCTGGCAAAACCGCCAGTGCATGAGCCTCGCCAAGCGTTAGCTTACCTTCCGAACGGAAGCGCCGAAGCGCGGCCTGAAACCGACGGATGATCTGCCATTTTGTCATGGGCCGGGAAGTCTTTGAAGCGATGGTCATTGTCTATCCTCACTCGGACTGACCATCTTCTCTTGAGGGAACTACCCGGTTTGAGGTATCGTTCTCTCGGAAAGCTGGCCCGTCCACTCGATCTGGCGGGTCAAGCTGAAAGGTCGGAGTTCCTAGCTCCGGCCTTTCGCCGTTTCTGGGGCATACCTTTCGCCCTTTCCCGAAAAAAAGCAACCTTGCCGAACCATCATTCGGGGATCGCTAAGGCTCCGCCTTGGCCGCTGGAAATTCGTGAGATTTCCGCGCTCCGCACAGCAAACCAAAAGTTTGTATAAGTGCGCCCTTTGGGATTTGGCACCAAACTGGCGCACGGCAAAC
>NZ_JAGEKJ010000040.1:0-1292 GCF_049887835.1 Gluconobacter sp. NFX36
TGGAGGGATCGAAGAACCTTTGATCGGGGCCATTGGATCCTGATTTCAGGGTTATTTCGTGTTGATTGATGGTTCTTGTCTCTGATTTTAGCGCTGCGTCTTTCGCAGAGCGTTGGACATTGGCTTTGGATTGCTACGCGGCGGCGCTGATCCTCTCGAGGAAAAGGAAGCGGCGCATATTATAGACGATATTGGCCAGCCCGATCCTCATGGTGGCTCGAGTTATGCCCACAGTCCGGACGAACAGCCCGATCTGTGACTTCTGATCAGCAAAGACATGTTCGACACGCGATCGAATAATGGACTTTCCGGCATTGGAGCGCTGGATGTGCCGGGGCATGGGTTTGAGATGCGGCTTTTTCCTGTGGACCTTCGAGACAAAGCCCTGCTTGTCCATGAAGTCTTCGTTGGCTTTTGAGCGGTAGGCTGTGTCTGCCCAGACTGTTGAGGCGGTGTTGGTTTTGTCCAGCAGCCCCTCGCGCAGTCGGGCACCATCACTGGCTGCTGCATCTGTCGCTTTCCACTTCCGGATCAGCCGAAACTTCCGGTCGATGGAAATGTGGGATTTGTAGCCAAAGAAGGGAATAGCGAGATCCGTTGCGGGGATCGTTCCGTCATCCTGCCGCTTTGCCTTGGTAAACTTCAAAGTCCAGCGTGCATGACGATCTTTGTGAGAAAGCTTTGAGGGCTTGTCCTGCCAGTCCTGTGGGATCCGTCCCTCCCGAATATCTGCTTTCTCAGCATTGGTGTTGCGCTGCTTTGGAGCTGCCACCAATGTCGCATCCACGATCTGGCCTGACATTGGCAAATAACCGGCAGTCCTCAGGATCGCGTCAAACCGCTCAAACAGCTTTTCAATCGCACCCCCCTGGGTCAGACGTTCACGGAACAGCCAGACCGTTTTGGCATCGGGTACGCGGTCCGACAGCCCCAGACCAAGAAAACGCATGAAGGAAAGACGATCGTTGATCAGATATTCCGTCCGTTCGTCGGACAGGTTGTTCAACGTCTGGATGACCAAAATCTTGAACATCAGAACCGGATCAAACGGTGGACGACCGCCTTTACTGCCGTCTGCATAGGCCAGAGCTTTATCCAGGTCAGAACGAAATGTTTCGAAATCCACAGTCCGGGAAAATGCTTCGAGCTGATCACCAAGCCCGCTCAGCCGAGCAAGACGCTCTTCAACATCAAAGAAACCTGGTTGCTTCATAAGCCAGCCCCCCACTCTCCACATGAGGAATGGAATCACACAGAGGGCCCAAAAACCAGAGGGTTTTTCGAACCCTCCA